>JBQGDU010000366.1:0-1741 GCA_052039245.1 Aeromicrobium sp.
CTGAAGGCGCGTCCCGAGGAGGTGCCGGGCCGGGTCCAGGACCTGCTCGCCCGGCTGAAGAACACCGAGAAGGAGCTGGACAAGCTCAAGGCGGCCCAGCAGCAGGGCGCCGCAGGCGATCTCGCCAAGAACGCCACCGACGTGGACGGCGTCGCACTCGTGGCACACCGTGCCGAGGGCGCGTCCGGTGGCGACGTCAGGTCACTCGCCCTCGACATCCGCGGACGTCTGCAGGACCGGCCGGCGGTCGTCGTCGTGATCGGCGACGGGGGCGGCAGGCCCACGGTCGTCGTGGCGGTCAACGAGGCCGCCCAGGACCGCGGTCTCGCCGCCAACGACCTCATCGGTGTCGTCGGCGGACCCATCGGTGGCCGCGGCGGCGGCAAGGCCGATGTCGCGCAGGGCGGCGGGTCCGACGCCTCCGGCATCGACGCGGCTCTCGCCGCTGCCCGCGATGCTGTCGCCCGGGTGTCCTCGAGCGGAGGACGCTGAGCGTGCGACGAGGTCGACGGCTGGGCATCGACGTCGGCACGGTGCGCATCGGCGTGGCCGTGTGCGACCCCGACGGCCTCGTCGCGACGCCGCTGGAGACGGTGGCAGCCGGCGACGGAGCCATCTCCCGGATCGTCCATATCGTCGAGGAGGTCGGCGCGATGGAGCTCGTCGTCGGTCTCCCGGTCTCCCTCAACGGACGGGAGAGCCATGCTGCCGCAGGTGTGCGGACCTTCGTCGATGAGCTGCGCCGCGCGGTCGATCCCGACGCGTCGAACGAGGTGGGGGTCCGGTTGTTCGACGAGAGGATGTCTACGATGTCTGCGGACAGTCTGCTCCGCGCGGGCGGGCGGTCCGGGCGCTCGAGACGCGAGGTCATCGACCAGGCAGCCGCCACGGTGATCCTGCAGGCCGCACTCGATGCCGAACGCACCAGGGGTGTACCACCGGGCGAGACGATCGAAGGACACCTATGAGTGAGCGCCAGCGAGCGAGTCATGAGTACGGCCCCCGGCCACGTCGCTGCGCTCCGTGCAGGGCAGTGCCCCCGATGCGGTCACGTTCCTGCTGCTTCCCCGAGGACGTGAGTGCATGAGTGAGACCGGACTGGACATCATGGGCGAGCGCTCACCCGAACCCCCACGACCGGGCCGTCGGCGCGCGGTCAAGCCGACCCGGCGCGGTCGCGGGCTCGTCAAGCTCCTGATCGTGCTGGCGGTCCTGGCTGCCCTCCTGTTCGCGGGACTGTGGGGCGTCGGCAAGATCGACTCCTTCATCAACGGTCCGGAGGACTACTCCGGTCAGGGCAAGGGCGAAGTCGTCGTCGAGATCCCCGAGGGCTCCGGTGGCCAGCAGATCGCGCAGATCCTCGCTGAGGAGGACGTGGTGGCGAGCGCCGAGGCGTTCTACCAGCTCGCGCTGAACGACGAGCGCATCAACGAGGTGCAGCCGGGCTTCTACCAGCTGCGGCTCCAGATGTCCTCGGAGTGGGCCATGCGTGAGCTGTCCGACACCGCGAACCGGGTGGAGGGGCGTGTCACGATCCCCGAGGGCGCTCGAGTGCGTCAGATCCCCGATCTCGTGGCCAAGGGGTCGGAGATCCCGGCCGACGACGTCGAGGCCGAGCTCGACGAGCCTGGTGAGCTCGGTCTGCCCGAGGAGGCCGACGGCAACCCCGAGGGATACCTGTTCCCGGCCACCTACACGGTGCAGCCCGGGGCGTCCGCACGGGAGCTGCTGCAGCAGATGG
>JBQGDU010000367.1:0-10448 GCA_052039245.1 Aeromicrobium sp.
AGCGCGCGGCCGGAGCCGACCTGTGCGGCCTCCTGCCCGAGGCACTGCGCCCACAGGCCGAGGTCGCCGTGGCGCTGCAGGGCGTGCGCCTCGTGGTCGATGCGGCGGACGAGGAGGAGGTCGCGGTACAGCGAGCGGACCTGGTCGTCGTCGCCGTCGAAGGCGTAGCGGTCGTGCTCGACCCTGCGGCCGTCGGCCGAGAGGAGCTGGACGAGGTCGAGGTCGCCGTCACGGGGAGATCCGTGGGGCACGGGTGACCCGGTCGAGGGATGGAAGGGGTCGCTCATGGTGGTCCTCTCGCGGCCGACGCGGGGTTCCCGGTCGGGTGGGCGGTGCGGGACCGGCGCCGCCCACGGGGGTGGTGCGGGAGACATCGGCCGACGGCGTGACTGGTGTCACACCGTCGGGCCACGGGACCCCGGCCGCGGGCCCCTGGCCAAGTACCGCGCACCCAGCGTCGCGCGCCGGGCGCTCGAGGCCCAGCGCAGTGGCGCAGAGTTCACGCGAACGTCACGCACGGCAGGTGCAGGTGGCCCCATCAGCGACGACGCGAGGGGCTCGATCCGCCGACCAGCGTCGGCGGTCTCTAGCGGCCGGTGAGCCAGCGCGCCGCGGCGTCGAGGAAACGCTCGTTCGCCGCGGGAGAGCCGATGCTCACCCGCACGCCCTCTCCGGCGAACGGGCGCACCGCGACCGGGTGGACCGCCTCGGCGAACGGAACGGCGTCGTCCCCGACGGGGAGCCAGACGAAGTTGGCCTGGCTGTCCGGCACCTGCCAGCCCTGGGCTCGCAGGCCCTCCACGAGCACCGTGCGCTGGGCGACCACGGCCTCGACGCGCTCGGTGAGCTCCTCGACGGCGTCGAGGGAGGCCACTGCGGCGGCCTGGGCGAGATCGGTGACCGAGAACGGAGGCGTCACCTTGCGGACGGTCCCGGCGATCTCCGGGGTCGAGACGGCATAGCCGACGCGCAGGCCGGCGAGCCCGAAGGCCTTGGAGAACGTGCGCAGGACGACGACGTTCCCTCGCCCCTGCGCGAGCAGGTCGAGGCCGGCGGCGGCATCGGGATCTCGCACGAACTCCACGTACGCCTCGTCGACGACGACGAGCACGTGATCCGGCACGGCGTCCAGGAAGCGCTCCAGGTCGGCCTGGGTGACGACCGGCCCGGTGGGGTTGTTCGGGGTGCAGACGAGCACCACACGGGTTCGCTCGGTGACGGCGGCGAGCATCGCGTCGAGGTCGTGCGTGGCGTCGGGTCGCAGGGCGACGGGGACGGCCGTCGCGCCGGCGGAGGCGATCGCGATCGGGTAGGCCTCGAAGGACCGCCACGGCATGACCACCTCGTCGCCCGGTCCGCAGTAGGCACCCACGAGGTTGAACAGGACGCTGACCGAGCCGGTACCGGCGGCGAACCGGTCCTGCGGGAGGTCGGTGATGCGCGCGAGGGCGTCGTAGAGGTCGTGCAGACCCGCGTCGGGATACCGGTTGATCCGGGCGAGCGTCCCCGCGGCGCGCTCCATGACGCCTGGCAGGGGCGGGAAGGGGTTCTCGTTGCTGGAGAGCTTCAGGTCGTCGTTGCCCGCCGGTCGACCGGCGCGGTAGAGGGGAAGGTCGGCGAGCGAGGGGCGGGGTTCGGGGGCGGGCACGGAGCGAGGTTATCCCGACCGGGCAGGACGAACGATGAGGCTCCGCGACCCCACGCACGATCCACCACGCGAGAGATGAGGCGTCGGGGCGGAGGGGGTGGCCCCCTGTCTCAGCCTTCCGTCGGCCCCGGTCGAGATCGCTCCGACGCGGTGGGGCAGGATGCGTTCGTGAGCGAGCGGACCGGGACGGGCATGCGGTCCCCCGTCGTCGGCTACGCGCTCGTCCTCACCGCGGCCACCCTCTTCGGCATCAACGCGGGGATGGCGCGCATCCCGATGCGCTCCGGCACCGACGTCTCCACCTTCACGTCGCTGCGCATCACCGCCGCACTCGCCCTCGTCGTGCTCATCGCGCTCGTGCTCGACCGCTCCGCCCTGCGTCCGCCGCGACTGCGCGAGGTCCCGCTCGTCGTGGGTCTCGGGATCGTCGGCATCGCCGGACTGCAGGGCACCTACAACGTCGCCATCGACCGGCTGCCGCTCGGCATCGCACTGCTCCTGGAGTACACCGGGCCGGTGCTCGTCGTGCTCTGGGTGCGGTTCGCGCGGCGCGAGCCGGTCCACCCCCGCATGTGGCCCGCGCTGCTGCTGACGCTCGCCGGCCTCGCCGTCGTGGGCCAGATCTGGACCGGTCTCGCCTTCGACGGGCTGGGCGTCGCGATGGCACTCGGCGCCTCCGTCTGCTTCGCCACCTACTTCCTGCTGGGCGAGGATTTCCGCGTCGGCGAGGAGCCGCTGCGGTACTTCCTGTGGGCCTTCGTCGCGGCCGCGGTGCTGATGAACGTCGTCCGTCCCTCGTGGACGGCCACGGCGCTCGGGGCCGACGCGTCCATGCTGGGCCGGCTCGCCGACGTGACGATCCCCGCGTGGTCGGCCATGACGTACGTCGTCGTGCTCGGGACCGTCGCACCCTTCTTCCTGCTGCTCCTGGCGCTGCGCTCCCTGTCGGCGATCGTCGTCAGCGTCGTGGCGATGCTGGAGCCGGTGGTCGCCACGATCGTCGGATGGGCCTGGTTCGCCGAGGCGCTCTCGCCGCTGCAGGTCGGCGGTGTCGTCGCGGTGCTCACGGGCATCGTGCTGGCGCAGACCGCGCGACGACGCGCGCCCGACCCCGCGCTACCTCCGACCACCTGATCCTGGCCACCTGAGACTGGAACGTGTTCCGCAGGACGCCGGCCCGCCGATCGCCACCTGCGAGGATGGGGCCATGATCCGACTCCTCACCGCCTGGGTGCTGAACGCCGCCGCCCTCGCCGCCGCCGCCTGGCTCCTCGGCGAGCACATGAGCATCGGCACCGAGGCCGACCCCACCGACCGCCGCCTGCTGGCGCTCGCCGTCGTCGCGGCCGTCTTCACGGTCGTCAACCAGATCATCACGCCCGTCGTGAAGCTTCTCGCACTCCCGTTCATCATCCTCACGCTCGGGCTCGCCCTGCTCGTGATCAACGCGCTCATGCTGCTGCTGACCGAGCGGATCACCGACCTCTTCAGCGTCGATTTCGTCATCGACGGGTTCTGGTGGGCGGTCGCCGCGTCGATCGTCATCTCCATCGTGAACGCGGTGCTGGGCTCGTTCACCCGGGACGAGCGATGAGCGAGCCCCTGCGCATCGAGGTCACGTGCCTCGGCAACATCTGCCGCTCCCCGATGGCCCATGTCGTGCTCGAGGACCGGCTCGAGCGGGCCGGTCGCGCCGACGACGTCGTCGTCACGTCGTCGGGCACCGGCGGGTGGCACGAGGGCGAGCCGATGGATCGCCGTGCCGCCGCCGCGCTCCGGGACGCCGGCTACGACCCGAGCCGGCACCGCGCCCGCACGTTCAGCACCGACACGTATGCCGAGACGGACCTCATGCTCGCCATGGACCACGCCAACCTGGCCGACATGACCGAGCAGGCGCCGACCGTCGACGACGCCCGACGCGTCCGGATGTTCCGCTCGTTCGACCCCGAGGCGGGCGAGGGGGACGACGAGGTGCCCGACCCCTGGTACGGCGGCGAGGACGGCTTCCGCGCGGTGCTCGCGACGGTGGAGCGCACGGCCGATGCCATCGTCGAGCAGCTCGATGACCTGCGTCGCTGACCCGCATCCGCCCCGCCGCCTCCCAGCGACGAGATAACCTGCCCGCATGGCTCGGATGGCAGGCACCGCTGCGCGCGCTGAGGCGCTCATCGGCCAGGGTGTCGTCTCCACGACCCCGGTGGCCGGCGGTGACATCTGCACCGCCACTCGGCTGCGCCTGAGCGATGGCAGCAACGCGGTCATCAAGACCCGCCCGCAGGCCCCGGAGCGCTTCTTCACGCAGGAGGCCGACGGGCTGCGCTGGCTCGCCGACGCCGGTGGGGCCCCGGTGCCCGACGTGCTCGGCGCGGACGACGAGTGCCTCGTCCTGGCGTGGGTGGAGCCCGGCAAGCCCACGGCGGAGGCCGCCGAGGACTTCGGTCGCGGCCTCGCCGTCACGCACGGTGCGGGTGCTGAGGAGTTCGGCGCGACCTCCGACGGCTTCATCGGCCTCGCCCCGCTGCCCAACCGCTCCCTCCCGTCGTGGCCGGAGTTCTACGCCTCGCGCCGGGTCATGCCCTACGTCCGGGCTGCTGTCGACCGCAAGGCCCTGACGATCGAGCAGGCAGGCACGATCGAGGCCACGATGCGACGCATCCACGACCTCTCAGGGCCGGCCGAGCCACCCGCTCGCCTGCACGGCGACCTGTGGTCCGGGAACATCGTCTGGTCCACCGAGGGTCGGGTCTGGCTCATCGACCCCGCCGCCCACGGTGGTCACCGCGAGACGGACCTCGCGATGCTCGCGCTGTTCGGCGCACCGCACCTGCAGCGCATCCTGGACGCCTACGACGAGGCCGCGCCGCTCGCCGACGGATGGCGGCATCGGGTGCCACTGCACCAGCTGCACCCGCTCCTCGTCCACGCGGTGCTCTTCGGCGGAAGCTATGGCTCACGTGCCACCGCCGCCGCCCAGGCGGCCCTCGAGCCGCCCGTCACCGACTGACGCCCGTCGGCGCTCTCAGGCGGCGCACAGGGCGATTGGGCACACTGGGACCATGAGGATCCTGGTGGTCGACGACGACCGTGCCGTGCGCGACTCGCTGCGCCGGTCGCTGGAGTTCAACGGCTACACCGTCGAGCTGGCCGCCGACGGGGCCGAGGCACTGGCCAAGGTGCCGCGGATCGACCCGGCGGTCATCGTCATGGACGTCATGATGCCGCGCCTCGACGGCCTGGAGGCCACGCGTGCCCTGCGCAGCGCCGGCAACGACGTCCCCATCCTCGTGCTCACCGCGCGCGACGCCGTCTCCGACCGGGTCGACGGGCTCGATGCCGGGGCGGACGACTACCTCACCAAGCCGTTCGCCCTCGATGAGCTGCTCGCTCGCGTGCGGGCCCTGTTGAGACGTGCGACGCGGCAGGCCGAGCTCGAGGCGGACGAGGCGCCCCTCACCTTCGCCGACCTCACCCTGGATCCCGTCACCCGCGAGGTCAGCCGGGGCGAACGAGCCATCTCCCTGACGCGGACCGAGTTCGCGCTGCTGGAGCTGTTCATGCAACGACCGAAGAGGGTGCTCGAGCGCTCCTTCATCCTCGAGGAGGTCTGGGGCTTCGACTTCCCGACGACGGCCAACTCCCTCGAGGTCTACGTCGGGTACGTCCGCCGCAAGCTCGAGGCCGAGGGCGAGGAGCGACTGCTGCACACCGTGCGCGGCGTCGGCTACGTCCTGCGCGAGACGCCCCCGTGAGGCAGCCCCGGGGCTCGACCCCGGACGAGCCGTCGACGTCGGGCCCGGCGGGCGAGACCACGCCCGGTGCCGGACGCCGACCGCAACCGACCCAGAGCGAGCCCGACGCACCGGACCGGTCGGCCCTGCGCCGACCCGTCGGCGCCGCGATCGACGCCGCCCATCGGGCCATCCACCCCTGGACGGCCCGCGCGTCGCTCGCCCTGCGCGTCGCACTGCTCACCACGGCGGCCGTGGCTGCCGTCCTGAGCGTCGCGAGCGCCGTCGTCTACGTCACGGTCCGCGCCGAGCTCCAGGACGCCCTCGACGAGTCGCTGCTCAAGCGTGCCGCGGCTGCCGTCGAGGGTGGCTACAACCCCAGCACCATGAACGAGGACGACGCCGACCTGTTGTCCGCGTTCGGCATCCGATTCATCGCCGTCGAGGGCGGGCAGGTCTTCACCCGACGCGCCGACGCCGACTTCCCGTACGACCGCCGTGAGATCGCCGTCTCCATCGGAGAGGCGCAGACCTCACGCCGCACCACCACGATCGACGGCGACCCGTATCGCGTGGTGGCCGTGCAGGCCGGCCCCGGACAGGCCCTCGTGCTCGCGCAGTCCATGGAGTCCACGCAACGGTCGCTCGACCGGCTGCAGCTGGTGCTCGTGCTGACCTCCGGCGCCGGCATCCTCATCGCCGGCCTGGCCGGCTGGGTCGTGGCCGCCAACGGTCTGCGGCCCGTGCGTCGTCTCACCGCCGCCACCGAGCGCGTCGCCCGCACGAACGAGCTCCGTCCGATCGAGGTCACCGGCCACGACGAGCTCGCGCGTCTCACGACGTCCTTCAACCAGATGCTGCTGGCGCTCGAGGCCTCGCAGGAGCGGCAGCGCCAGCTGGTGGCCGACGCGGGACACGAGCTGCGCACGCCACTCACCAGTCTGCGCACGAACATCGAGCTCCTCGGTCAGGCCTCGGAGAACCCCGACCGCTCCCTGACCCCGGAGCAGAGCGGCGAGATCATGGCCGACGTCCGCCTCCAGCTCCAGGAGCTCACGACGCTGGTCGGCGACCTGGTGGAGCTCGCCCGGGACGAGCCGATGGGCCGCACCCCCGAGGAGCTCGACCTCGCCGACGTCGTCGCGACCTCGGTCGACCGCGTCCGGCCCCGGGCCCAGTCGCTGACGATCGAGACGCAGACCAGCCCCTGGGTGGTCACGGGCGAGCCGGCACTGCTGGAACGAGCCGTGACCAACCTGCTCGACAACGCGGTGAAGTGGGGTCCGGAGGGGTCCACGGTCCGGGTGCACATGGACGAGGGCGAGCTCACCGTCGCCGACGAGGGTCCCGGCATCTCCGAGCAGGATCTCCCCCACGTCTTCGATCGCTTCTACCGCGCCCAGGAGGCCCGCACGCTGCCCGGTTCGGGGCTGGGCCTCTCGATCGTCCGCCGGGCCGCGGAACGTCACGGCGGCAGCGTGTCCGCCTCCTGTCCGGAGTCCGGCGGGACCGTCTTCACGATGCGGCTCCCCGGCCGCGCCGGCTCCCCGGACTGACTCGCGGGTCACTGGGTTCTTCGACCGGTCACACGCACCGCTCAGCACGTTCTCAGCGATGGGGAAGAATGTGTCGACATGAGCAACGAGAGCGACCCGTTCGCCGACCAGCCCTCCGTGCCGCCGCACCGTCGTGACGACGACGCGACCCACGACTCGGGCGAGCCGTCCGTGAACGCGTCCGAGGGGGAGCACTCGCCGGCGGCCTCGACCGACAGCGGCGACCACGAGCCCGGGTTCGAGGGCAGCGCTCCCCCGCCGCCGCCCCCCTCGGGCGACGAGGAGCCCACGACGCAGGTCTCTCCCTCCTGGTCGGACTCCGAGCCGACGGAGGAGGTGCCCTGGACCCCTTCGTCGGATCAGGAGCCGACCGGCGTGGCCGGTGAGGCCCCGGTGGAGCACACGACGCCGCTGCCTCCCGCCCCGACGCACGATCCTGCGGCGGCGGAGTCCACGCACCCGGCTGCCGAGGCACACACCCATCGCTACGGAGACGACCAGCGGACGGCCGCCCACCCCGATCCGCAGGAGTCCGGCGACGCCCCGCACCTGAGCGACTCCGCCGTCACGGGAGGTGCCGGCGCAGCCGCCTACGAGGCCGCCGCCGGGGTGTCGTCCCCGCACGACCCGTACGCCCAGCAGGACCCGTACGCCCAGCAGGCGTCCGCACCGGACCCGTACGCCCAGCCGGATCCGTACGCCCAGCAGTCCTGGGAGCAGCCGGCTCCGCCACAGGGCGCCGCGTACGCACAGCCGGCCTACTCCCAGGACCCCTACGCCCAGCCGGATCCGTACGCCCAGGACCCCTACCACCGGCAGGACACGGCGTACGCCGCCCCCGCCGGGGAGGCCCAGCAGCCGGCCGGCGGCGATCCGTACTCCAACGACCCCTTCGCCGTCGCTCCGGCCCCGGCCGCACCGCGCAAGCAGAAGCGCTCCCAGCGAAAGGACGGCGGTGGCGGCAGGGGCGGACGCCTCGTGGCCGGTGGGCTCGCCGTCGTGCTCCTCGCCGGCGCCGCCGGTCTCGGTGGTGCCGCGCTCTACGACCAGCTCACCGACGACTCCGGTGGCGGAGGCATCATCAACTCGCTCGGCGGTGACGAGGACGACGGCGGCAGCGCACCCGAGGGCCAGGTGGAGAAGGTGGCCGAGGCCGTGCTGCCGTCGGTCACGCAGATCAACGTCGCTGGAGGAGGCGCGGCCGGGTCCGGCACGGGCATCATCATCAGCTCCGACGGCGAGATGCTCACCAACAACCACGTGATCGAGGCCGCGGCCGACGGCGGCACCAGCACGGTGGCCTTCAGCGACGGCACCAACGCCGAGGCCGAGATCGTCGGCCGCGATCCCAAGACCGACCTCGCGGTCATCAAGGTCGAGGGCAAGGAAGGACTCAAGCCGGCCAAGCTCGGGTCGTCGGCCGACCTGACGGTCGGCCAGGAGGTCGTCGCCATCGGCTCGCCGTTCGGTCTGGAGAGCACCGTCACCAGCGGCATCGTCAGTGCGCTGAACCGTCCGGTCGCCTCCTCCGACGGCTCCGGCGGAGGCCAGTCCACGGTGTTCCCGGCCGTGCAGACCGACGCCGCGATCAACCCCGGGAACTCCGGCGGCCCCCTGGTGGATCTGCAGGGCCGCGTGGTGGGCATCAACTCCGCCATCCGTTCCGGCGGCTCCGCCCCGGGAGAGGCCGGCTCGATCGGCCTCGGCTTCGCCATCCCGGTCGACCTCGCGGAGAGCGTCGCCGAGCAGCTGCGGGAGGGTCAGACGGTCGAGCACGCCCAGATCGGCGTCACCGTGCGCCCTGCGGTCGACAACGATGAGATCACCGGCATCGGCGCCGAGGTCGTCGAGGTCACCGACGGCAGCGCTGGAGCCGACGCCGGCCTGCGCGAGGGAGACGTCATCACCGCGATCGACGACGTCCCGGTCGCCAGCTCCAACGCCCTCGTCGCCGCCATCCGCGGGTACCGGCCCGGCCAGGACGTCACGCTGACGTTCCTGCGCGGCGGGGAACGTCAGGAGGCGCAGATCACGCTCGACTCCGACGGCGGCCAGACCGGCTGACCGTCAGCGAGCGCACGTCGAGGATCCCGTCACCGAGGTGGCGGGATCTTCGTCGTTCCGGGCAGGAACCGCCCTCGCGGCGGGCGGTGCGTCGCACTAGCGTCGTGGCGTGACCGCACCGTCCTCGTCCGCGAACGGCCCACGCGACCTGACGATCCTCGCGCTCGCGGCCGTCGTGGTCTTCTGGGCCTCCGCCTTCGTCGGCATCCGCGCCGTGGCCGACGCGTTCGAGCCCGGTCCGCTCGCCCTGGGACGTCTCGCGGTCGGCGCCTTGGCTCTCGCCCTCATCGCCGCTCCGTGGCGACACCCGATGCCCCGCGGGAGGACGCTCGGTCTCGTGGTCGTCTACGGCATCGCCTGGTTCGGGCTGTACAACGTCGCCCTGAACGCCGCCGAGGTCACGCTCGACGCCGGCACCACGGCGCTCGTCGTCAACATCGGTCCAATTCTCATCGCGATCGGCGCCGGGTTCTTCTTCAAGGAGGGGTTCCCCGCGCCGCTGGTCGTGGGCATGGGCATCGCCTTCGTCGGCGTCGTCGTGATCGCGTTCAGCACCCGCGACCCCTCCGGACCGTCGACGAGCCTCGTCGGCGTCCTGCTCGCGGTCGCGGCCGCGGTGCTCTACGCCGTCGGTGCCCTGGTGCAGAAGCCCACGCTGGCCCACGTCACGCCCGCCGTCTCGGTCTGGCTGGCGTGCACCGTGGGAGCCGTCGTGTGCCTGCCGTTCGCCCCGGCCCTCATCGCCCAGCTGGGTGAGGCGTCGCTCGTCGAGATCGCCTGGCTGGTCTACCTCGGCGTCTTCCCGACCGCGATCGGCTTCGCGGCGTGGGCCTACGCGCTGAAGCGGCTGTCCTCGGGCCAGGTGGCGTCGACGACGTACCTCGTGCCGGCCGTGGCCACGGGGATGTCATGGCTCGTGCTCGGGGAGGTCCCCGCGGTGTTGGCCTTCGTCGGCGGCGCGCTGTGCCTCCTGGGTGTGGGCGTCACCCGCTGGCGGCGACGACCGGCGCGCCCGGTCGACGCCCGAGGTGCGAGCTGAGCGTGGGGCGGGGATCGTGGCCTCATGGCTGATGATCCGCAGGTGGGCGACCGGGTGAGCTGGGCGACGTCCCAGGGACGCACGCAGGGACGCGTCGTGGAGCGCAAGACCAAGGACTTCCAGCTCGCCAAGCAGAGGTGGAGGGCGAGCGAGTCCGAGCCGAAGCTCGTCGTCGAGAGCGAGAAGACCGGCGCCAGGGCCGCGCACGAGCCCTCGGCGTTGCGCAAGCTCAAGGGCTGAGCATCTCCCACGCTTCACATGATTCCCATAAATTGTTGGGAATCATCGACTGAGCACGGTTGCGAACCGTGCACAGCCGGGTGGAACCATGCCCAGTCCGACGCGCATCAGATCGACGGGTACCGAGTGGCGTCAGCCGAGCAGATCCAGCACCAGGTCGCGGAGGATGC
>JBQGDU010000368.1:0-1928 GCA_052039245.1 Aeromicrobium sp.
AGGGAGGTGTCCTTCGAGGCGCTTCTCAGCGCGTCGCGACGCTCCGCGTACCGCTCGACGATCTGCTGGCGTCGCTCGTTGGCGACGATCTTGCTGCGCTTGGCCATGGTGCTCCTTCGACGGGAGCCCTAATGATAACGATTCTCATGTTGATGTGGCCACCGGGGTCGCGGGCGTTCGCACCCGGTCGGCGCGGACCTGGTCTCGACACACCGGCGCCGGCTCGTCCTCACCACGGCGCCTGCTCGATCAGCGTCGCCCGGCCGCACTGTCATACCCGCCACCCTCGGTGTGGGTATGCGGCGACGACTGGGGCACCTCCCACGAAGTGGGGGCGGAACGAGCCCGTCCCCGCGTATCGGGACCACAGTCCACGCGACGGATCCCACACTGCCCCGTGGTCGAGCAGGGACGGGCTCAGGAGACGAGCTCCCCGCGCCGAGCCCACCACCGCACCATCGCGCTCGGCCCCGCCTCGATGGGCCGTGCCCGACGCGACGGCCGGGTCGGGTCGCTGCGGGCCTGGTCTCGAGACGCTGCCGGCTCGTCCCGCCCGGTCCGCTCAGCCGAGCTGGCGGTCCAGGTTGATCGCGGCGCTGATGAGCGCCAGGTGGGTGAAGGCCTGGGGGAAGTTGCCGAGCTGCTCACCGGTCATGCCGACCTCCTCGGCATAGAGTCCCAGGTGGTTGGCGTAGGTGAACATCTTCTCCAGCGCCACCTCGGCATCGTCCAGACGTCCGACCCGGGTGAGCGCCTCGACGTACCAGAACGAGCACAGCGAGAAGGTGCCCTCGTCACCGTCCAGGCCGTCGTCGACGAGCTCCGGGTCGTAGCGGAAGACGAGACTGTCGGCCACGAGACGCTCCTCGATGGCTTCCAGCGTGGACAGGAACCGAGGGTCCGCCGGGGAGCAGAACTTCACCATCGGCATGAGCAGGAGACCCGCGTCGAGCGCCGGCTCGCCCTCGACCTGGGTGAACGTCTGCTGCTCGGCGTCCCACGAGTGCTCCATGATGCGCGCGTGCACCTCATCGCGCACCGAGGCCCAGTGGGCGATGTCGCCGGGCAGGCCGCGCTGGCGCGCCATCCGGATCATCCGCTCGATCGCGACCCACACCATGAGGCGGGACGTCGTGTGCGCCTGCGGCTCGCTGCGGATCTCCCACATGCCGGCGTCGGGGTCGTCCCAGTGCTCCAGCAGCCAGTCCAGGACGCGCAGCAGGTCCTGCCACGCGTCGTTGCTGATGCCGGGGCCGTACTTGTTGAACAGGTAGACGGAGTCGATGAGCTCGCCGTAGATGTCGAGCTGGAGCTGATCGACCGCGGCGTTGCCGACCCGCACGGGGGTGGAGTCCAGGTGACCGCGGCGATGGTCCAGCTCGATCTCCTCGTCGGGCAACCCTCCGTCGATGTCGTACAGGACGCGCAGGGGCCCGAGCTCCCCGCCGTCGCGGTCCTCGCCGAGGCGCTCGGACAGCCACCGCACGAAGGCGTTGGCCTCCTCGGTGAAGCCCAGGCGGAGCAGCGCGTAGAGACTGAAGCCCGCGTCGCGCATCCACACGTACCGGTAGTCCCAGTTGCGCTCGCCGCCGACCTCCTCCGGCAGGCTCGTGGTGGGTGCGGCCACGACGGCTCCACTCGGCTCGTGGGTGAGCAGCTTGAGGGTGATGGCCGAGCGGTTGACGCTCTCGCGCCACCGGCCGCGGTAGGTGGACTGCGAGAGCCAGCCACGCCAGAAGTCCGACGTCCGGTCGAACAGCTCGCTCGTGTCGTCCGGGCAGGCGTCGGCCTCCGCGGCGTCACCGAGCGTCTCCAGCACGAGCAGGACGGTCTCGCCCGTGGAGAGGTCGGCCGACGCGGTGACGTCGTGACCCTCGACCTGCAGCTCCACCGTCGCCGAGAGGCCGAGACGCAGGTCCCCCGCGGCG
>JBQGDU010000369.1:0-1817 GCA_052039245.1 Aeromicrobium sp.
GGCTCAGTCATCGACGTCCTCGACGGCCGAGCCCGCCGGGACCGTGCTGAACTCGTGCCCTCCGCGGACGCAGCCGCCCAGGGAACCGCCGGTCGAGTGCCGTCCGAGGAACGAGGACGGTGTATCGAGACCAAGGGCCACCGTCACCTCACTCATCGCTCTCCTCGATCCGCGGGAACAGACTCGGCACCTTGGTGATGACCGAGCCGGGCGCCAGCTGGCCCCACGTCGCGGCGTCGGCGATGCGCTGGTCCGCGAGAGCACCGAGGGTCGGCTCCGCGCCGAGGGAGTCCCACAACGAGGCACACGCCTTGGGCATCACGGCGTTGAGCAGCACGGCCAGCACCCGCAGCCCCTCTGCCGCGGTGTTGAGGATGGTGGCCAGACGCTCGCGCTGCGCGTCGTCCTTGGCGACCTGCCACGGCGCCTGCTCGGTGATGTAGAGGTTCAGCGCGTCGACGATGCGCCAGATCTCGGCCAGCGCGTCCTGGGGGGCGATGCGATCGATCGCCTCGTCGGCGGCCCGAGACGCCGCGGCGACGGTGCGCTGCAGCTCACCCTCGGCCTCACTGAGCGCTCCGGACGCCGGCAGCTCACCGTCGAAGTACTTGCCGATCATCCCGGCCACGCGAGAGGCGAGGTTGCCGAAGCCGTTGGCGAGCTCGGCGTGGTAGCGGGCCCGGATGTCCTCCCACGAGATGGACCCGTCGGAGCCGAACGTGAGCGCGCGGGAGAAGTAGTAGCGGTAGGCGTCGGAGCCGAAGACGTCGACGAGCTCGTCGGGCCGGATGCCGTTGGCCTTGGACTTGCTCATCTTCTGCCCGCCGACGAGCAGCCACCCGTGGGCGAACACCCGGTGCGGCACGGGGCGGCCCGCGGCCATCAGCATGGCCGGCCAGATGACCGCGTGGAAGCGGGCGATGTCCTTGCCGACGATGTGCACGTCCGCCGGCCAGAGCCGCTCGAACCGCTCCTCGTCGACGCCGTACCCGGCTGCGGTGACGTAGTTGAGCAGCGCCTCGATCCAGACGTACATGACGTGGCTCGGGTCCCACGGCACCGGGATGCCCCAGTCGAACGTCGAGCGGCTGATCGAGAGGTCCTTCAGCCCGCGCTCGACGAAGGAGACGATCTCGTTGCGCGCCGAGGCCGGCTGGATGAAGTCGGGGTTCTCGCGGTACAGCTCGAGCAGCTGGTCGGCGTACTTGCTGAGCGGGAAGAAGTAGTTCTCCTCGGTCACCCACTCCACCCGTGACCCGTCGAGGGTGGAGATCTTGTGGCCCTCGTCGTCGCCCTCGCCGTCGGCGACGTCGTCCTCCCCGACGAACTCCTCCGAGCCCACGGAGTACCAGCCGCTGAAGGAGCCCTTGTAGACCTCGCCGCGCTCGTGCAGGTCGTTCCAGAAGGCCTGCGAGCCCTCCTCGTGGCGCTGCTCCGTGGTGCGGATGAAGTCGTCGTTGGCGATGTCGAGGGTCTCGAGCATCGGCCGCCACTCGGTCTCGACGAGCCGGTCGGTCCACTCCTGCGGAGAGACGCCGTTCTGCTCCGCCTTGCGGAGCACCTTCTGACCGTGCTCGTCGGTGCCCGTCAGGTACCAGACGTCCTCGCCCCGCTGGCGGTGCCACCGCGTGAGCACGTCGCCCATGACCGTCGTGTACCCGTGGCCGATGTGCGGCGCGTCGTTGACGTAGTAGATCGGGGTGGTGACGTAGTAGGACACACCCCGATCCTAGTGATCGCTCCGCACCCCCCATCGGTGCCTCTGCAACCTTGTGACCGGGTTCAGCCCTGGATCGGTGCCAGAGCAAACATCACGG
>JBQGDU010000370.1:0-3059 GCA_052039245.1 Aeromicrobium sp.
CCGTGAGCGCCACCAACTCCCATGGCGACGTCCCCGCCGACATCGCCGCGGAGGTCACACGTCGCTCGACACGCTCCAGATGTTGACGCCCTCGGTGGTGCCGGCGAGCTCGTCGATGCGCGCCAGGTCGTCGTCGCTGAACTCGGTGTTCTGCGCGGCGGCCAGGTTCTCGTCGAGCTGCTCGGTGGAGGACGCACCGATGAGCGCCGAGGTGACGCCACCGGGACGCAAAACCCAGGAGAGCGCCATCTGCGCGAGCGACTGCCCGCGGCCCTCGGCGATCGAGGCGAGGCCACGCAGTCGCTCGAGGTTCTCGTCGGTGAGCACGGACTCATCGAGGCTGGGTCGCTGCGTGGCCCGCTCGACGGCGTCGTCGCCCAGGTAGCGGTCGGTGAGCAACCCCTGGGCCAGCGGGGTGAACCCGATGCTGCCCATGCCGTGCTCGCCGAGCACCGTCAGCAAGCCGTCCTCGACCCACCGGTTGAGCATCGAGTACGACGGCTGGTGGATGACGAGCGGCGTGCCGAGCTCCTTGGCCACGGCCACCGCCTCGGCCGTCTTCTCCGGCGAGTAGGAGGAGATGCCGGCGTAGATCGCCTTGCCCTGACGCACGGCCGCGTCCAGCGCACCCACGGTCTCCGCCACGGGAGTGCCCGGGTCGACGCGGTGGGAGTAGAAGATGTCGACGTAGTCGACGCTCATCCGCTCCAGCGACGCGTCGAGGCTGCTCAGCAGGTACTTGCGCGAGCCGAGCTTGCCGTACGGGCCGGGCCACATGTCCCAGCCGGCCTTGGAGGACAGCACCAGCTCATCGCGATAAGGACGGAAGTCCGTCCGCATCATGCGGCCGAAGTTCTCCTCCGCCGATCCGTACGGCGGCCCGTAGTTGTTGGCGAGGTCGAAGTGCGTGATCCCGTGGTCGAAGGCGTGCCGGAGCACCGTCCGCTGGGAGTCGAAGGCGATGTTGTCGCCGAAGTTGTACCAGAGCCCCAGCGAGATGGGCGGCAGCAGCAGGCCACTCGTGCCCACCCGGCGGTAGTCGAGATGCTGGTACCGGTCCTCCGCCGCGACGTAGGGACGGTGGGTCTCGGGCACCGGGTCGGCCCAGTAACGCTCTTCGCTCATGACCTCGACGCTATCGGGCGGGACCACCGCCCGCGATCCGGTCGACGTGGTCAGACCGTCATCGCGACGTGGCAGACTCACGCTCACTCATCGACGACGTCACCGGGGGACACCGTGCACCAGACTCGCCTCACCATCCGCCTGCTCGTCGCCGGGCTGGTCGCCCTCGTGGGCGCCCTGCTCGTCGGCACCACGATCGCGACTCCCGCGTCGGCCGCCACGTGGCCCGCCGGCTGCAAGGTCAGCTCCAACTACAGCGCGCCGTACGTCAACGTGTACTCCCTGTGCCCCAGCGACCGCCACCAGGTGATCGCCTGGTGCGCACCCAACGGCGGCTCCACCGCCTACCCGGCCTACGGGAACGTCGCGAACCCCGGCCAGAACTCCGGCGTGCAGTGCACCAACAGCCGCCTGATCCGCACGGACCTCATCCTCAACCCACGCTCGCGCGGCTGAGGACCCACGGCGGCCGCAGTGCCGCAACCGTGGGGATCGACGGGTCTTCCGCAGCCGCCGGCCCACGACTAGGGTCCCGTGAATGCGTCGACTCCTCATCGTCATGGCCATCGCCTTCGCCCTCGTCGCGCCGACCACACCGGCCCAGGCGCACCACGAGGACAAGTACACGGCCGCCTACATGAAGAAGCACAACCCCGGTCTGACGGTGCAGCAGATCCAGCAGAACCTGAACGGCTTCGGCTACTACACCGGCCTGATCGACGGCAGTTTCGGGCCGAAGAGTCGCCTCGCGGCCGCCGGCCACCAGGACGACTGGGGCCACGTCAAGACCGCGGCGAGCGTCAAGCGGCTGCAGAAGATCGTCGGCGCCGACCAGGACGGCTGGTACGGGCCGCTCACCAAGGAGAAGCTCCGTCAGTGGCAGCGCAAGAAGGGCCTGTACGCCGACGGCATCGCCGGACGCAAGACCCGCACCGCGATGGGACTGCCGGTCTGCCAGTGCGGCGGGCACTGATCTCCGGGGTCAGCGTGTCCGGGTGATCTCCACCGCCACGAACAGCTCGCTCGCCCCGTCCGTGGAGTAGATGCCACGCAGCGGAGGGACGTCGGCGTAGTCGCGGCCGCGCGCCACGAGCACGTGCCGCGGACCGGGGACCACGGCGTTCGTCGGGTCGAAGCCGACCCAGTCGCCGTCCCACAGCTCCACCCATGCGTGGGACTCCGCGGGCGCCGTCTCCCCGACCTCCGGCTCGAGACTGGGGTGCAGGTACCCGGAGACGTAGCGTGCCGGGACGCCCGCCCAGCGCAGGGCCCCGAGGGCGACGTGAGCGATGTCCTGGCACACCCCCTCACCCGAGGTCCAGGCGTCCGCCCCGACCGTGGTCACCTCGGTGGCACCGGGGACGTAGCGGACGTGGTCGTGCACCAGCCGCATCACCGACTCGGCGTACTCCCGCGGCGTGCCCGCGCTCTCCCGCAACGGTCGCAGCGCGTCGACGAGGTCGGGCGCCGGCCGGGTCCAGGAGGTGTCGACGACGAGGTACTCGCAGAACTCGTCGGCCACGGCCGGCAGCTCCGCCCACGCCACGGCCTCGGGCCGGACGTCGTGGTGGGCGCTCGTCTCGACCGTCGACGTCGCGACGACCACGAGCTCCTCGTGCGGCTCGTGCACCTCGAACGACGTCACGGTGGTGCCCCAGTAGTCGCGGTACTCCTGCGACCAGGCCGTCGGGGTGACGTCGAGCCGCGAGCGCAGGACGTACTGGTCCGGCGTGGTCAACGGCGTCATCCGAGCCTCGTTGTAGGAGGCGTGCGCACTGTTGGCGTACGAGTAACCGGACGTGTGCTTGATCCGCAGCTGCATCCGGCCCGGCTCGCTGAACTGTCGCTCACTCACGACGCCACCTCCGTGGAGAAGCTGCAAGAGTACGGAGCCGGCCACGCGACCACCCCTCGGTCCACCCGCTGTCGTTCGT
>JBQGDU010000371.1:0-2996 GCA_052039245.1 Aeromicrobium sp.
GGCACGGAGTCTGAAGTGTCGGTCATCGTCGACCAGCCTACCGCCGACGGGTGACGATCGCGTTCGGTGGAACCGACCGCGGACCGCTCTGCAGTGACGAGCATTCACGTACCTCCTCTGACTCTCACAACAGGACGCCGCGGAGAGGTATTCCGCGATGGTGTCGGGCTATCCGGGCAGGGGCGGAGGATCCTCGTCGGTCGGCTCCAGCGGCAGCGGGTCGACGAGCTCGGGGCCGTTGTTGCGGACGTTGTTGACAGCCCTGCTGACGGGGTACGCCTCGAGGGCTCCCGGCGTCGCCGGGGTGAGCATCTCCCAGAGCTCCGCGCCGGCACGTGGAGCCGGCCTCAGCCAGTCGTCCCGCGCCTCGGGGTGGACGAGCAGGGGTGCCCGGTCGTGCAGGCGGCCCTCGGCGTCCTCGGCGCTCGTGGTGAGGATGGTGAAGGTGATGAGCCAGTCGTCCTCCTCGTCCGCGCGCCAGAACTCGTAAAGGCCGGCGAGGGCGAGCACCGAGCGGTCCCGTGAGGTGATGAAGAACGGCTGCTTCGGCTGCTTGGGCCGGTGCTCGGGGCCGACGTACCACTCGTAGTAGCCGTCCGCGGGGACGATGCCGCGGCGCGAGGCGAAGGCCCGTCTGAAAGCCGGCTTCTCCGCCACCGTCTCCGACCTGGCGTTGATGAGGCGGCTCCCGATGGAGCGATCCTTGGCCCAGCTGGGCACCAGGCCCCACGTGGCCGCCAGCAGCTCGCGCTCGAGGGCGTCGCCGTCGCCGCGTCGACCGATGAGGAGCGGCGCCTCCTTGGTGGGCGCGACGTTGTAGTCGGCCTCCAGCGAGGAGGTGGAGTCCGCGAGCCGCGCGTTGAACGCGGCATCCAGGTCTGCCGGTGTCCTCGAGGTGGCGTAGCGACCGCACATGTGCCCAGCCTGCCACGACGTCACGACGCTTCCGCTACGTCGATGCGAGAACCCGGGCACGCATTGTGCGACCCGGGCTCGCGTTGTGCGACCCGCGATCGCTTGCTTTGATGAGGGCATGACTCTCCTGCGCACCGTGGCCCGTCCGATGCTCGCGTCGATGTTCGTCTACGGCGGCATCAATGCAGTCCGCAACGCCAAGGCCATGGGCCCCAAGGCCGAGCCGGTCGCCGACGCACTCGGCAAGGTCGCGCCGCAGGCTCGCACGTCCCCGACGAACCTGGTCCGCATCAACGGCGCCGTGCAGGTGGTGGCCGGCACCGCACTCGCCACCGGGCACGTGCCGCGGCTGGCGTCATTCGTCCTCGCCGGCAGCCTGCTGCCCACGACCGCGGTCGGCCACCAGTTCTGGAAGGAGTCGGACCCGCAGTCGCGCCAGAACCAGACGATCCACTTCGTCAAGAACGTCTCGATGGCCGGCGGTCTGCTGATGGCGACCCTCGACCCCGACCCGCACAAGAAGTTCATCGGCCGTCGCGCCAAGGACCGCGTCGTCGAGGCCAAGGACGCCGTCGCGGACAAGATCGACGACCTGCGCTGAGATCGCCCGGGACCGGCGCGGACCCGAGCACGGCCCTCCAGCAGTGACGACGCGGGGCGCCGGGAGACGAAGGATGAGATGTCTCCGGCCCTGCGGCGGCCCCGGTGCCTCAGCGTCCTCGTCGTGGCCGGTCGAGGGCCGGCTCCACGAGGCATGGCGCCGGACCCCTCGGCGTGATGCCTCAGCATCCGCGCCCACCGGCGCAGTGCATCATCCTTCGTCCGTCCGGGACTCCTCACCCACGCGTGGCTTCTCGCGGCTCGTGCGCCGATAGACTGCCCGGCGATGGAGACACCACTGCCCTGGCTCGCGCCGCACCGTGCCACGCCGCTCGACGCCCGCGTGCTCGTCCCCAGCTCCAAGTCACTCACCAACCGCGCCCTCGTGCTGGCCGCGATCGCCGACGGTCCGTCGAGCATCGCCCGTCCGCTCGTCTCGCGCGACACCACGCTCATGGCCGACGGGCTGGTCAACCTGGGGGCGGGGATCGACCGGTCCCCGGCCGCCTGGTCCGTCCGGCCTGCTGATCCGCGCCGCACGGCCCCGGTCACGGTCGACTGCGGCCTGGCCGGCACCGTCATGCGCTTCCTGCCCGCTGTGGCCGCCCTGGGCTCGGCACCCGTGACCTTCGACGGCGACGACCGGGCGCGCGAGCGCCCCATGGGAACCACCATCAGCTCGCTGCGCTCCCTCGGGATCGACGTCGACGACGCCGGCCGCGCCGCCCTCCCCTTCACGGTCGACGGCGCCGGCCGGGTCGCCGGCGGGCTGCTGGAGCTCGACGCGTCCGCCTCCAGCCAGTTCGTGTCCGCTCTCCTGCTGGCGGCACCGCGGTTCGAGGACGGTCTGGACCTGCGCCACGTCGGCCCCTCGCTGCCGTCGCTGCCCCACGTGGAGATGACGGTGGCCGAGCTGCGCCGGCGCGGTGTGAGCATCGAGGACTCCGAGCCCGACCGCTGGCGCGTCTCGCCCGGGCCGGTCGCCGCCCTCGACGTCGAGATCGAGCCCGACCTCTCCAACGCCGGGGTGTTCATCGGCGCGGCTCTCGCCACGGGTGGACGGGTGGCGATCCGCCGCTGGCCCGAGGCCACCCAGCAAGCCGGTGACGCCTGGCACGCGATCGTCGAGGCCTTCGGTGGCCGCTCCGAGCGTGACGGTGAGGACATGGTCTTCTCCGCCGGCTCCCGGCTCCACGGGGTCGATCTCGACCTGCACGACGTCGGGGAGCTCACGCCCGTCGTGGCGGCGGTGGCCGCCCTCGCGGACGGCCCGTCGCACCTGCACGGCATCGCTCACCTGCGGGGCCACGAGACCGATCGACTCACGGCGCTGGCCACCGAGATCAACCGGCTCGGGGGCGACGTCACCGAGACCGACGACGGTCTGCGCATCACCCCCCGTCCGATGCACGGCGAGATCTTCCGTACCTACGACGACCACCGCATGGCGCACGCGGCCGTGGTGCTCGCGCTCCGGGTGC
>JBQGDU010000372.1:0-1597 GCA_052039245.1 Aeromicrobium sp.
CTCCGGGTCGATGAAGGCGTCCTGCTCGATGCCCGCCGGGGCGGTCTCGCGGCCGTCGATCGTGGAGACCTCACCGGTCTTCGCGTCGTGGTAGACGAAGAACCCACCACCGCCGATGCCCGCGCTGTACGGCTCGGTGACGCCGAGGGCGGACGCCGTGGCGACGGCGGCATCGGCAGCGTTGCCGCCACGTCGCAGCACCTCCAGCCCGACGCGGGTGGCCTCGGCATCGACCGATGAGACGGCGCCTCCGCTGCCGACCGCCGTGGCCGAGGTGGGTGGTGCGCCGGGCGTGCCGCGACCGGAGTCCGTGCTGGGACCGGCGGTGGCGCTCACGCTCGCCGTGACGAGAGCCGTGGAGACGGCCAGGCCTGCGCCGACCCGTAGGAAGGTTCGGACGGTCATGCTGATCTCGCTTCCCCCGAAGACGTCGATCGCCTCACGGTAGGGCGACAGCCGCGACCCGGCAACCGTCGGACCTACCGCAGGGGCCTGGATGCTGGCAGGATCCGGCTCACCGAGTCGAACAGGAGGCCGCCATGGCGGATCCCACTGTCACCGTCCACGCGACCCTCGAGCCGATCGGACCCGCCACCCACCTCACTCTCACGGACGCGACGGTCGAGGCCGTGGTCGCACCGCCCGAGCGCAAGGAGCGCACCGTCGTCGTCGCCGACGCCGAGACCGACGAGACGCGCGGACGACGCATCGCCAAGATCGTCGACTCCCTCGGTCCCTGAGCGGGCCGACCCGCTCAGCCGCGACGCGGGTGGCCGGGATCGGTGAGGATGCGCGTCACGACGGCGACTAGGGCGAGACCGTGTCCGATGAGCAGCGTGACGCCGCGGTCGACGGTGCCGGCGAGCGTGCGCCCGGCCCATCCGACGTCTCCCGGCATCCCGTCCACGACGACGGCGTCGGGCGCCACGAGGCACACGACACCGATCGAGACGACGAGCAGCACCGGGGGAAGAACGCCCGACGGCAGGAGCTGTCGCACGTCGACGGCCAACGGCATGGTGGCCGAGACGAGCACGAAGCCGACGGAGAACAACACACCGAGACGGCCATCGAGCAGATCGAGCCCGGTGACGACGGCGAGCGCCAGGCACGACAACCACGCCATCTGACGGGCACTGAGGTCCGTGCGGGCCAGGTTCGTGGGGCCCTGCGCCACCGAAGCCATGCCTCGACGCTAGACCAGGATGGCGACGGAACCGGGGATCTCACGTGCGTCGGCAGCAGATTTCGACCGTGGCGCGGGGGTGGAGGCCGGTCGGGGCCACCTCAGAGAGTCAGCGCGACCGGTGCAAGCACGAGCAGGGCGCCGACGTCGACCCACATGACGCGTCGCAGACGAGGGCCGACGCCCCGCCTGGTCGCGACCAGGACGACGAAGGACAGCATGCTCGCCGCGGCCATGGCGACGGCGTGCGGACGCAGTGGGGACCAGAACGCCGAGACGAGGAGCCCGACTCCCACGAGTGTCAGCAGGACGCCCCGGTGCTGCAGGACCACCGTCAGGTCGGGACCGTCCACGGCCACCCCGTACGCCTGCTCGGCGCGACGCGGCGAGAGGGCCACGACGCCGGGCAAC
>JBQGDU010000373.1:0-1785 GCA_052039245.1 Aeromicrobium sp.
CCCACCCGTTGAGCCTGGCCCCCGGGTCACCACCGGCCTGGATACCGTGGGTCGATGAGCTCCTACCGCCCCATCGAGGAGGGCGTCGCCACCGATCTGGCCGGGGAGCAGACGTACGGCTCCTACCTGCAGCTCGAGACCTTGCTGAGTGCTCAGCAGCCGGTCTCGGACCACCACGACGAGATGCTGTTCATCGTCCAGCACCAGGTGACCGAGCTGTGGCTCAAGCAGCTCGTCCACGAGCTGCGCTCGGCCATCGCGCTGATCGGCGCCGACGACCTGGCGCCCGCGCTCAAGCGACTCGCGCGCATCAAGGCCATCCAGCGGCAGATGTTCGAGCAGTGGGCCGTCCTGGAGACCTTGACGCCCGTGGAGTACGTGCAGTTCCGCGACGCGCTCGGCAAGGCCTCGGGGTTCCAGTCGGCGCAGTACCGGACGGTGGAGTTCCTGCTCGGCAACAAGACGCCCGGGATGATCACGGTCTTCGGTCACGACCCCCGCTTGCGCGACCAGCTCCAGGCCGACCTCGAGGCGCCGAGCCTCTACGACGCCTACCTGCGCCACCTCGCGCGACGCGGCCACGAGGTACCACCGGCAGTCCTCGAGCGTGACGTCACCCAGCCGTACGAGGCGCACCCCGGCGTCGTGGAGGTCTTCCGCCGCATCTACGCCGATCCCGACGAGCACTGGGAGGACTACGAGGCCGCCGAGGAGCTCGTGGACGTCGAGGAGGGCTTCCAGCTCTGGCGCTTCCGGCACCTCAAGACCGTCGAACGCATCATCGGCTTCAAGCGCGGCACCGGCGGCTCGTCCGGCGTCGCCTTCCTCCAGCGCGCCCTCGAGCTCACCTTCTTCCCCGAGCTGCTCGACGTCCGCACCCACCTGTGACCCGTCCCCCGCTGGGAGTGGCGTTCTGGCGAGCACGCCAAGCGTGTCGCGGTCGGAACTGGGGGCACCTCCCGCTCGCGGGGGCCACTCCCAGCGGGAGCGGGCCGTCAGCGGCGCAGGACCTTGCGGGCCCAGGCGTTGCCGGCGAACTGCACGGTCTGGACGATCAGGATGACCAGGAAGATGGCCGACCACGTGACCCACGGGTTGAACTGTCTCTGACCGTACTTGAGGGCCAGGTCTCCGAGGCCGTTGGCGGCGATCACGCCCACCACGGCGGTCATGTCGACGATCGCCACCGAGGCGAACGTGAAGCCGAGCACGAGCAGGCCGTACGCCTCCGGCAGCAGCACCGTGGTGATGACCCGCCAGCGGCTCGCGCCCATCGACCGGGCCGCCTCGAGCACACCCGGCTGGACGCTCAGGAGGTTCTGCTCGACGATCCGCGCGATCGCGAACGCCGAGGCGAAGACGATCACGATGATCGCGTACGTGTTGCCGATGGCCGTGATGCCCAGTCCCCGCACCGCGGACTGCAGCGCGATCGCGAGCAGGATGAACGGGATCGGCCGGAAGAAGTTGACCACGAGGTTCAGCAGGGCGTTGACCGCCCGGTTCGGCAGGATCCCGCCGCTGCGCGTCACGTACAGCGCGGTGCCGAGCAGCAGACCGGCCAGTCCGCCGAGCAGCAGTCCGCCACCGGCCAGGTAGAGGGTGACGAAGAAGTCGGAGACGTACTGGCCCCGCAGCTCCCACACGCGATCCATCAGCGCACCTCGCTCGCGCTCGCGGCCGGACCGACCTCGGTGGTGGGCACCAGCTCGCCGATCCGCTGCACGGCCGCCTCGACCGCCTCGGCGTCGCCGCGCAGCTCCACGGTGAGGTGGCCGAAGGCCC
>JBQGDU010000374.1:0-1681 GCA_052039245.1 Aeromicrobium sp.
CTGACGGTGCTGGCCCAGGGCGATGCGCAGCTGCCGGAGCTGACGGCGCAGTTCGTCTCCGACCCGCACACCTGCCTCTTCGGCACGCTGAGCCGGTGGCAGGGCGTCGACCTGCCGGGGGAGACGTGCCAGCTGGTGATCATCGACCGCGTCCCGTTCCCGCGCCCGGACGATCCGCTCATGAGTGCGCGCCAGCGGCTGGTGGAGAAGCGCGGCGGCAACGGCTTCATGACCGTGGCCGCGAGCCATGCGGCACTCCTGCTCGCGCAGGGCAGTGGACGGCTGATCCGCCGCTCCGACGACAAGGGAGTGGTGGCCGTGCTCGATCCACGCCTGGTAACGGCCCGGTACGGCAGCTTCCTCGCGGCGTCCCTGCCGCCGATGTGGCGCACGACGGACCGCAAAGTCGTCCTGGGCGCCCTGGAGCGGCTCGACCAACCTTCCGGGCCCGAGTAGGCGGGCCGGTCGTGCGCAGGCTCGACCGCCCTTCGGTGGTCGAGTAGGCGGGCCGGTTGTGCGCAGGCTCGACCGCCCTTCGGTGGTCGAGTAGGCGACACGGCGACGAAGGAGCTCGTGGCGCCGTATCGAGACCACGTCAACGCGTGGTGGTGCGTGACGTCGATACGCCCCCACCTCTTCACTGCTACTCAGGCACCGTGATGGGGTCGGGAACGGCCCGACTGGCGCTCGGCGGTCTGACGCGCCGAGCGCACGTCAGCAGAGAGGGAGAGCGAGCCCCTCACCGCTGACCGTGCAGTCTCAGATGCGGCGCAGGACCGCTGTGACCTTGCCGAGGATGGTGGCGTGCGTGCCGTCGATCGGGGAGTAGTCGTCGTTGTGCGGCATCAACCAGACCTCTCCGTCCTTGCGCTGGAAGGTCTTGACGGTGGCCTCGCCGTCGAGCATCGCGGCGACGATCTCGCCGTTCTCGGCGGTGGGCTGCTGGCGGACCACGACGAAGTCGCCCTCGCAGATGGCGGCGTCGATCATCGAGTCGCCCTGCACCTGGAGCAGGAACAGCGTGCCGTCGCCCACGAGTGAGGCGGGCAGCGGCAGGACGTCCTCGACGCGTTCCTCGGCGAGGATCGGGCCACCGGCGGCGATCTTGCCGACCATTGGCACATAGGTGGCGGCCGGCCGGGCGTCGCCCAGTCCGGTCACGTCTGACTCCTCATCGTCGACCGGGCCGAGCGTGCGACGGGCCTTGAGCACCTCGGGCAGGAAGATCTCCAGAGCGCGCGGACGGTTGGGGTCGCGCTTGACGTAGCCCAGACGCTCGAGCACGCGCAGCTGGTGGGCGACCGAGGAGGTGCTCGCCAGGCCCACCGCGACGCCGATCTCGCGCATGCTGGGCGGGTAGCCGTGCTTCTCGATCATCTCCCGCAGGAAGACGAGGATCTTCTGCTGGCGGGCGGTGAGACCGGTCATCTCGTCCACCGGGCCGTCCGGCAGCTCGCGGGGGGAGTTCCGTGAGCCCTTCGGGCGCCCACGCTTGGGCTGCTCGGTTGCTTCCTGCGTGCTCTGCGTCTCGTCGCTCATGACGTCACCGTAGCCGCGTTCACGGACACATCCAAACATCTGTTCGAAGTGCGTGTCGGCGTTCGAGATCGCCGAAGATGACGCCGAGATGCAGTGCCCACGCGGGCGCGACGCGCCCGTTCGAACATTTTTTCTATCTCCG
>JBQGDU010000375.1:0-2243 GCA_052039245.1 Aeromicrobium sp.
GCCGGTCCCGGCACCCGGGTCCGGATCGGACTTCCCGCGCACTGGCTGCGGTACGTGTGGGTGCTGTCGTGCTGGTCGGTGGGCGCCGCGGTCGTCGACACCGACGCGGACATCGGGCTCAGCGGCCCGGAGCTCGCGGCCGACGAGGAGATCCGCCTGGCGGCCTCGCTGCGTCCGCTCGGGGCGCGGTTCGCCGAGCCTCCCGTGGGATTCCGGGACATCGGGGCCGAGGTGCTCGGCCACGGCGACGTCTTCGTGCCGTTCGACTCCCCGACGCCACAGACGTCCGCCGTCGCTCTGAGCCATCTCTCGGCCACCCACGAGGACCTGCTGAAGACGGCCACCCCCACGAGTGATCGACTGCTCGTCGAACCCGGCCCGCTCGACCTCGAGGTCCGACTCCTCGTCGACGTGCTGCTCGGCGGCGGATCGCTCGTGCTCGTCGCCGGTGGCACACCGGACATCCTGCAGAAAGTCGCCGTTCAGGAACGCGCACTGATCCGTTAACTGACGCTCCTAGACTCAGCAGCCCTGCGCACCGGATCCACTCCGGTCCCTCGCACGAGAGGCTGCCCGTGTCTGTCATGGAGCAGGCGGTCCCCGACCGGCCGCCGTCCCCCGCCGGAACCACACTCCCCGCGCTGCAGCGGGTCGGCGGGCGTCCACGACTGGGCGCCTACCTCCGCGAGGTGTGGCAACGACGCGCCTTCGTCCTCGCACTCGCCCGGTTCCGCATCGAGGCGGAGAACGGACGCAACCGGCTCGGCATGGCCTGGGTGGTGCTGCGTCCGCTGCTGAACGCCGGCGTCTACGGACTCGTCTTCGGCTTCTTCCTGCAGACGAGCCGCGACGTCGACGACTTCATCGCCTTCCTCGTCATCGGCGTCTTCATGTTCGAGTTCTTCTCGACGTGCCTCACCACCGGCGCGCGGTCCATCACCGGCAACTCGGCCCTGGTGCAGAGTCTCAGCTTCCCCCGGATGGCCCTGCCTCTCGCCCTCGTCGTCCAGCGCTTCCTGCAGTTCCTGCCGATGCTCGCGATGATGGCGGCCGTCGCCGTCGGGTACGGACATCTGCCTCGGGTCGAGTGGCTCCTGCTCGTCCCCCTCACGCTGCTGTTCACGCTGTTCAACACCGGACTCACACTCGTCGTGGCCAGACTGACCGTGCACGTGCGCGACCTGACCCACGTGCTGCCGTTCGTGTCGCGGCTCTTCTTCTACTCCTCCGGCGTGTTCTTCAGCATCGAGACGCGGCTCGCCGACCGCCCGTGGGCCCTCGCAGCCGCGGACCTGCAACCCGTGCACGAGTTCCTCACCCTGGCGCGCGGGATCCTCCTGAGCGGCCCCGACCATCCCCTGCCGGCCGAGTACTGGGGGTACGCGGCCGCCTGGTCCGTGGGGCTGCTGGTCGTGGGAGTCCTGTTCTTCTGGTCGGCGGAGGAACGCTATGGCCGCGACTGAGGAGACCGTCACCGCTGCGTCGACCCGCGGCCCGGAGCCCCGCACCCCCGCCGCGCCTCCTCGCGGCCCGGAGCCCCGCACCCCCGCCGCGCCTCCTCGCGGCCCGGAGCCCCGCACCCCCGCCGTCGCCCTCGTCGTCGACGACGTCCACGTGGAGTACCGCGTCCTCGCCACGGGCAGACGGGCCACGGGCGTCGACGCCGGTCGGCGCCTGCTGCAACGACGCTCCCGGGACACCCGCACCGTCCACGCGCTCCGGGGCGTCTCGTTCACCGCACACCAGGGCGAGTCGATCGGCGTCATCGGCGCCAACGGCTCCGGCAAGTCCACCCTGATGCGCGCGATCACCGGTCTCGCGCCGACGACGGCAGGGACAGTCCACGCGACCACTCGCCCGAGCCTGCTGGGCGTCGGGGCGGCCCTGATCAAGGACCTGTCCGGTGAACGCAACGTCGAGCTCGGCTCTCTCGCCCTGGGACTCACTCCGCGAGAGGCCGCCGAGCGACGAGACGAGATCGTCGAGCTCTCCGGGATCGGAGAGTTCATCGACCTGCCGATGCGGACCTACTCGTCGGGCATGCGCGCCCGACTGCTGTTCGCCATCGCCACGGCCGTCGAACCCGACATCCTGCTCGTCGACGAGGCACTCGCCGTCGGCGACACCGTGTTCAAGCGGCGCAGCCAGCGTCGTATCCAGAAGCTGTTGGCGAAGGCCGGGACCGTGTTCCTGGTCTCCCACAGCGCCAGCACCATCGCCGAGACCTGCCAGCGGGCACTGTG
>JBQGDU010000376.1:0-16445 GCA_052039245.1 Aeromicrobium sp.
TGCCACCCGGCACGATCGTGCTGCGCCGCGACGCCACCCACCTCGTCGTGGGCACCGATCCCGGTGTGGTCATCCGGGACCGACCCGGGCTGACGGAGCTGCTGCGGCTCGTCGACGGTGTCCGGGACCGCCGACAGCTGAGCATGCTCGCCGACCCGGCCATCGCGGCCGACGTCCCCGCGGTCGTGGACGAGCTGCTCGCCCGCGGCGCGCTGGTCGACGACACGGTCCACACTCGAGCCAGGCTCGACGTCGCCGTGCGCTGCGACGTACCCATGAGAGCGCTGGCAGCCGCCACGCGCACCGTGCTCGTCGATCTCGATCTCGCCCCGGGCGGAGACGGCTCACCTGGGCTCGTGGTGCTCATGAGCTCACGCGAGCCGGCCCGTTCGACGGTGGACGCGCTCGGCGCCGCGGGGATCCCCCACCTCCTCGTCGTCGCCTCCGCTCCCCACACCCGCATCGGCCCACTGGTGGTACCGGGCCTCAGTCCTTGCGTGACCTGCCTGGACCATGCCCGCACCGACCGGGACCCGGCGTGGCCGGCCGTGCTGGCACAGCTGGAGGGCCCGCCGCTCGCTGCCGGCACCCCCCGACTCCGCGCACCCGATCGCTGGCGGGTCGCCGCGACGATCGGCGCAGAGGTGCAGGCACTCGCGCACGGTCGACGCCCGGTCTCGGCAGGAGCACTGCTGTGCCTGCCTCGGGACGCCATCGAAGGACCACACCTCGAGCCGGTGGTCTTCCACCACCGGTGCGGCTGCTGGTTGCTCGGCCAGGAGTGAGTCGCGCCCGTATCCTGGGGCCATGGACGAGGAGGAGCCCCGCAGGCGACGTCGGGACGCCTCCCTCCCGTCCTCGGCCATCGCCCGGGGAGCGCGACTCGCCGCGCTCCCGGTCGGATTCGCCGGTCGCACGGCGCTCGGCGTCGGCCGCCGGATCGGCGGTGCCCCTGCGGACGTCGTCCTGACCGAGGTCCAGCGCCGCACGGCCGAGCAGATCTTCAGCGTGCTCGGCCAGCTCAAGGGCGGCGCGATGAAGTTCGGTCAGGCCATGAGCATCTTCGAGGCCGCACTCCCGGACGAGATCGCAGGACCCTACCGGGAGACGCTGACCCGGTTGCAGGACGCCGCCCCGCCGATGCCACCGGCGGTCGTGCACCGTGTATTGCGCGACGAGCTCGGCGAGCAGTGGCGCGACCGGCTCGAGGTCGAGGACGCACCGGCAGCGTCCGCCTCCATCGGCCAGGTCCACCGCGGGACCTGGGAAGGTGGACGCGACGTGGCGGACAAGATCCAGTACCCAGGCGCCGCCAAGGCGCTGCAGTCGGACCTGCGCCAGCTCGCGCGGCTGTCCCGTCTGTTCGGCATCCTCGCGCCGGGACTCGACGTCAAGCCACTCATCGCCGAGCTGCAGGAACGGGTCACCGAAGAGCTGGACTACGAGCTCGAGGCGCAGTCCCAGCAGGCGTTCCACGACGCCTACGCCGACCATCCCGACGTCCTGGTGCCGGCAGTGGTGCACGCCACCCCTCGCCTGCTGGTCACCGAATGGATGGAGAGCGAGGGATCCCTCGCCGGGATCATCAAGGACGGGACGCCGGAGCAGCGCGACCACTACGGCGAGCTGTACGTCCGCTTCCTTCTCGAGGGGCCCCAGCGCGCCGGGCTCCTGCACGCCGACCCTCACCCCGGCAACTTCCGGATCCTGCCCGAGGGACGCATGGGCGTCGTCGACTTCGGCGCCGTCGCTCACCTTTCCGACGGCCTGCCCACCGCGATCGGACCGCTGCTGCGCACGGCGATCGAGGGTGACGCCGAGGCGGTGAGCGAGGGGCTGCGGGCAGAGGGTTTCCTGCGCTCCGGCACCTCGATCGACCCGACGGTGCTCGCCGCCTACCTCGGTCCGTTCCTCGAGCCCGCCACCGTGGAGGAGTTCAGCTTCGACCGGGAGTGGCTGCGTGCGCAGATGCAGCGTCTCAGCAGCCCCGGCGTCGAGGGGATGGCCACGTCGCTGCGGATCAACCTGCCGCCGGAGTACCTGCTCATCCACCGGGTCTGGCTCGGCGGCGTGGGGGTTCTGTGCCAGCTGGAGGCCACCGCGCCGTTCCGGTCCATCATCGAGGACACGCTTCCGGGGTTCGCCTAGCGAAGGGTCCTCCCCTACGCACCGGAGATCAGCGCCAGCACGGCGTCGCCGTAACGTTCGCGCTTGGCCGCACCGATGCCGGGGACGACGCTGAGCGCGCGCTCGTTGGTGGGTCGGTGCTCCACGAGCGCGAGCAGCGTGGCGTCGGAGAAGACGACGTAAGCCGGCACCTTGGCCTCCGACGCCGTCTCGAGTCGCCACTGCTTGAGCTGGTCGAACAGCGCGCGGTCGGCCGGTTCCAAGGCCTCCAGGACAGCGGCCGTGCGTCTCTTGGGACGCTCCCGCTTCTCCGGCGCACCACCGCGGGACGGATGGCCCGGGGGCAGGAGCGGGTCGAGGAAGCGCGTGGGTCCCCGCCCCTGACGGCCACCGACCTTGCGGGCTCGCGCCCACGAGATCGAGAGCCGTCGGCGGGCTCGCGTGACGCCGACGTAGAACAGCCGTCGCTCCTCCTCGACCGCCTCCGGCGTCTTGGCGTGGACGCTCGGCATCATGCCTTCGTGCATCCCGACGCAGAAGACGGCGTCCCACTCCAACCCCTTGGCGGAGTGCAGCGTGGCGAGGGTGACGCCGTCGGCCGTCGGGGCGTGCGCGGAGGCTGCCCGGCGGTCCAGGTCCGCGACGAGGTCGGTGAGACCGACCGCGGACGAGTCCGTCTCGGACGTCTCCTCGACCAGGTCACCGGCCATCGAGACGATGGCGTTGAGGGACTCCCACCGGTTGCGCGCCTCCCCCGCGCCGGCCGGTGGCACGGTGCTGAAGCCGATGCTGGCGAGCACTGCCGCGACCTCCCCGGCGAGCGAGCCGTCGCCCTCCTGCTGCCCGGAGTGCGCGGCCCCGCGCAGCAGCGTGACCGCCTGGCGCACCTCGGGCCGTTCGAAGAATCCCGCCACGCCACGCAGCGAGTAGGGGATGTTGCGCTCGCCGAGCGCCTCCTCGAACGCCTCGGACTGGGCGTTGATGCGAAAGAGGACGGCCATCTCCCGATAGGGGGTGCCGGCACGGTGCAGAGCCACGATGTCGTCGGCCACCGACGCCGCCTCCGCCGGCTCGTCGGCATGGCCCAGGTAACGGACCGGCTCGCCGGCGGGGTTCTGCGGCTCGAGCGGTCGGCCTCCGGCGATGCCGCTGCCCCGAGAGCGTGGCGGGAAGACCGCGTTGGCCACCGCCACCACCTGTGGTGTGGAGCGGTAGTTGCGCACCAGCTCGACCCGCTCGGCGTCGGGATGGCGCTGGGCGAACTCGGTGAGGATGCGCGGTGAGGCGCCGGCGAAGGAGTAGATGGTCTGACGCGGGTCACCCACGACGCACACGTCCTCGCGTCCGCCGAGCCACAGGTCGAGCAGCGTGGACTGCAGCGGGTTGACGTCCTGGAACTCATCGACGACGAACCAGCGGTACTGACTGCGCACGCGCGCGGCGATGCGTTCGTCGTCGGCGAGGATGGCCGCGGTGACGAGGAGGATGTCCTCCATGTCGATGCGGTTGGCCTCCCGCTTGAGGTCCTCGTAGGAGACCATCAGCCCGGCCACCTGTCCGCTCGTGAGGTCGGCGACCTCACGCCCGCGACGTCCGGCGACGCTCTCGTACTCGGCGGGGGCGATGTTGCTGACCTTGGCCCACTCGATCTCCGCGGCCAGGTCGCGCAGAACGGCCTGTTCGGGCCGCAGACCGTTGCGGCGAGCCGCGTTGGCGACCAGGCCGAACTTGGACTGCACGATCTCGGGGAACTCGGTCCCGTAGACGGTCGGCCAGAAGTACCGCGCCTGCCGGAGGGCCGCAGAGTGGAAGGTTCGGGCCTGCACGCCGGGCGCACCGAGGCGACGCAGCCGGTCGCGCATCTCTCCGGCGGCCTTGGTGGTGAAGGACAGGGCAAGGACCTCGGTGGGCTCGTAGACCCCGGTGGCCACGCCGTACGCCATGCGATGCGTGATCGCGCGGGTCTTCCCCGTCCCCGCACCGGCCACGATGCACACGGGGCCGCGCAACACCTGGGCGGCGGCGCGCTGCTCGGGATCGAGTGGCTCCAGCAGAGCGTGTCCGACAGCGGACGAGGACTCGGTCATCAGTCTCCAGGAGGAATCGGACGGTGGTCGCGTACGTTGACCAGAGCAACCCTAGACGTCTGAGGAGACACGCCAATGAGTGAGCGGCAGCGAGCGAACCGACAGCACATCATCGCGCCAGCGACGTACTCTCGACTCCCTTCAACGGCGGTGGCGCGATGAGCGAGCGGCAGCGAGCGAACCGACAGCACAACATCGCGCCAGCGACGTACTCTCGACTCTCTTCAACGGCGGTGGCGCGATGAGCAGTCAGTTCACTCTCTACTCGACCCCGTGGTGCGGTTACTGCCACCGCCTCAAGCGCCAGCTGCAACGTGAGGGCATCACGTTCGACGAGGTGGACATCGAGCAAGACCCGGACTCCGCTCTCGTCGTGGAGCAGGCCAACGGCGGCAACCAGACCGTGCCCACGCTCGTCTTCGCCGACGGGTCGGCACTGACGAATCCCTCGGTCGCGCAGGTCAAGGCCAAGCTCGACGCCTGATGCGCTGTCCCCTGATTCCCATCAATTGATGGGAATCAGGAAGCGGCGGTGAGTCGCGGCCGGTCCGCGCGTGGGCGCCGGGCGCTCAGAACCAGGTGGCGGTGATCTCCTCGCCCAGCCAGGACTCGATGAGCCAGCTGGAGATCGAGACTCCCGTCGGTGGGAGCAGGATGGTGCCGTCGGCGGCGCCAGCGCGGAGCTCCTCGCGGGTCACCCACCGCGCCTCGGCGATCTCGTCGTCGTCGACCGTGATGTCGGTGGTCTGGGCCCGCCCGAAGAAGCCGAGCATCAGGCTCGCGGGGAACGGCCACGGCTGGCTGCCCGCATAGCTCACCGCGCCGACACCGACCCCGGTCTCCTCGTCCACCTCGCGCCGTACCGCGTCCTCGAGCGACTCACCCGGCTCGACGAACCCGGCCAGCGTCGAGAACCGACCCTGCGGCCACGCCGCCTGACGGCCGAGCAGCGCACGGTCGTCGGCATCGGTGATCAACATGATGACGGCGGGGTCGGTCCGCGGGAAGTGGTGCTTGCCGCAGCCGCCGGCCGATGTCGGGCAGACCCGCAGGTGCCCGGCCGCTCGCACCTCGGTGAGCGTGCCACACCGGGGGCAGTACGGCGTGCTGGCGAGCCAGCGTGCCATCGCGACCGCGTGGACGGCGAGGGACAGCTCGTCGACGTCGAGCAGCGGAGCGAGCACTCGCACGCTCGTCGGTGCAAGATCGTCGGGAACCCGATCGACGACCACGGCCGCGTGCTGCCGTCCGCCCTGCTCACCCAGGTGGATCCACGTCCCGTCAGGGGCGTCGGCGAAGTCGATCCAGCGCAGGGCCGGACCGTCGACGGTGGCAACGTGCTCACCACCGAGGACGAGGACGCGGGGTTCGTGCTCTCGCCAGGCGTCGTCCTTGCGCAGGACGCCCTGCCGGTCGTGGCGGGTGCGGTCGAAGGCGAAGCTCGTCACGTCGTCACCCTAGGCCGCGCCGACGACCCGGCAACGTGGGCCGGCCTTGACCTCAACGCGCGTGTCGAGTCACGAGGGTCTCCAGCGCGGGCCGGTCGAGCAGCTCGTCGGGGGCGAGCCGCTGCACCTCCCCCAGACGGACGTAGTAGAACGCGCCGCTCACCCGCGACGGATCGATGTCGTGGAGCTCGGCCCAGGCCAGTCGGTAGAGGCTCAGCTGGAGTGGGTCGGCGTCGGGACGGCGGCTCGTCTTCCAGTCGACCACCTCGAACCCTGGCCGGTCGGGTGGACCGGTGGCGAACACGGCATCGATTCGACCGACCACCTGCTGACCGGCGAGCACGAGCGAGAACGGCGTCTCGACGGCGTGCGGCACGGCATCGCCGTACGGTCCCGCCTCGAACAACGCGATGACCTCGTCCAGCTCGGCGTCGCTGGCGAGGTCGACGTCGCCCTGTCCTGGCAGCTCGGTGGGATCGAGCAGTGGCTGCTGACCAAAGTGAGCCTCCACCCAGGCGTGGAACCGCGTGCCGAACCGTGCAGCACCCGAGGGCCGGCGCGGCATCGGTCGTGCGAGTCCACGAGCGAACGCCTCCGCGTCCTGAGCGAGCGCGAGCACCCCGGTGGCCGAGAGCGTCGACGGCAACCGCACCGGGCGCACCACGCCGCCGTCCTGCTCGGCCTCCGCGAGCAGGAGGTCGATCTCCGAGGACAGCTCGGCGAGGCGATCACCCGGCAGCGGCAGCTCGGAGACGGGCTCCACACGATGCTCGCGCACCGCACGAACCTCGGCAGCGAGCGCCGCTCGCCCCGTCAGCTCCGGCGCCGGGGCGGGCCACGCGATGCCGTCCGCGACGACGAGGTGTGGGTTGGTCTCCTCCTCTGCGGGCGGCTCCGCCCAGCACAGCGGCTCCACGTCCCGGGCGGCCAGCCACTCCCGCGTCGACGTGAGGAACGACGACGGCCCGCGCGGCTTGATCTGGGTGCGCCCCCACCAGTGCCCACTCACCACGACGCGGTCCTCGGCCCGCGTGTACGCGACGTACGCGAGCCTGACCTCCTCCATCCGCTCCTCCTCACGGCAGGCCGCCTTGTACTCCCTGCCGGCAGCCGGGGTCCACTCGGAGAGCTCAGGAAGACTGGCCGCGTCCCCCCGAAGCGACGACGGCAGGGCGCTGCCGTTGGTGATCCAGCTGGGGCGCCCGCGGGTGGACGGGAACACCGAGTCCGAGACCAGCGGGACGAAGACACATCCCCACTCCAGGCCCTTCGCGCGGTGGATGGTGAGCAGCTTGACGGAGTCCGACTCCGACGGCGTGGTCACCTCCATCCCGTCGTTGAACTCCTGTTCGGCGCGCAGGTAGGCGACGAGGCCGGAGAGCGATGCGTACCGGTCGGACGCGGAGTAGTCGGCGACGGCGTCGAGGAAGGTGGCGAGGTTGTCGGAGGCGCCCTCGACCTCGCCCGCCTCCAGCTCGATGTCGAGGTCCAGCACCCGCACGGCACGTCGGACCAGATCGAGCAACGGCTCCCCCACGTGGCGCCGCACGGCATGCACGACGCGGGAGAGGTCGGCGAACCGCTCGAGCGTGTGCGCGCCGTACTCCGCGCTCCCGGGGTCGTCCAGGGCCTCGGCGAGCGAGACGACCTCCGTGGGGTCGGTGCCCTCCACCGCACGTGAGAGCTCGTCGGCGAGGGTGGCGTCCGGTGCGGCATCGTGCGCGCGACCACTCAACCGGGCGGCACGTCGTCCGAGGAGCGCGAGGTCGCGCGGGCCGACGTTCCAGCGCGGGCCGGAGAGCAGGCGCAGCAGCGCGGGATTGGCGGTGAGGTCCTCGACGACCTCCAGCAACGAGAGGACGTCGAGCACCTCCGGCTGGGCGAGCAGTCCGCTCAGGCCGACGATCTCGAACGGCACGTGGGCGTCGCGCAACGCCTTGACGATCTCACCGTTCTCCCGCGCGATGCGCACCAGCACGGCGATGTCGTTCCAGGCTCGTCCGCCTTCGTGCTCGGTGACGATGCCCTGCACGAGCCCGGCGATCTCCTCATCGACGGTGCGGTACAGCGCGACGTCGACGCTGCCTGGGACGTCGGTGCGTGCCGACTCGAGCGGCTTGACCACCGAGGAGGTGGCGTAGAAGTCCGACGCCACGTGGTTGGCGGCGTCGATGATGACGGGTGCGCACCGCCGCGTGGCGACGAGCGAGAACTCGCGGCCCCGTCCACCGTCCGCCGCCGGGAAGTCGTCGAGGAAGTCCTCCAGGTTGCCGGTGGCGGCGCCGCGCCAGCCGTAGATGCCTTGTGCGGGGTCGCCGACGGCGGTGACCGGCAGCCCGGCGAACAGGTGGGCCAGGAGGTCGCGCTGAGCCACCGACGTGTCCTGGTACTCATCGAGCAGCACGACGTCGAACCGTTCGCGAAGCGCGGCTCGGACGTCGGGCAGCGCAGCGAGCTGGGCTCCCCAGGCCATCTGGTCGGAGAAGTCCATGACGCCGTCGGCGGCCTTGGCCTCGCGGTACCGCTGGACGAGCAGGCTCAGCTCCGAACGCTTGGCCGCCGTGGCGGCGGCGTCGCGCAGGAGCGCGGGCTTGCCGAGGGATGCGTACTCGGCGATGACGGCGGCGTCCTCCTCGCGAAGCTGCTCCGGCGTGACCAGGTGCTCGGAGAGCTGTCCGTCGAGCGCCACCACCTGACCGACCAGCGTGGGCACATGGGTGCCGATGTGCTCGAGCGAGCCGTCGTACGCCTCGATGACCCGCGCCACCCGTTGGAACCGCGAGGCGTCGGTGATGACGGCGAGGTCGGGCTCGACGCCGAGCCGCAGGCCGTGCTCGGCGATGAGCGACCCGGCGAACGCGTGGTACGTGGAGGCAGTGACCTCGCCCCATTGGGAGTCCGGCTCGGTGGGCAGGAGCTCGAGGGTGCCACGGATGCGCTGGCCGAGCTCGGCCGCCGCCTTGCTGGTGAACGTCAGGCCGAGGATGCGCTCTGGATCGACCCCGAGGTGGCCGACGAGCCACAGCACGCGCGCCGCCATGACGGTGGTCTTGCCCGAACCGGCACCGGCGATGATCGCGCCGGGACGGTCGAGCCCCGCGGTGATGGCCTCCACCTGCTCGGACGAGTACGGGATGCCGGTGAGTCGTTGCAGGTCGGCGACGTCGCGCACCTGGCTCATCGCCGTCCCTCCTCGGGCCGAGACGAGGAGTCGGAGGCGCGCTGGCGCTGGCGGACGAGCACGCTCACGCCCTCGTCGTGCGCCGGGCAGAGACGCCGGAACTGGCAGTACCCGCACGCCCCCGTGGACTCGACTGCGGCGAGCTCCTCGGTGTCGATGACGTGCACGCTGCGACGCAGCTGCTCCAGCGCGAAGAACGGAGCCTCCGGGTCGGGTGCCGCCTGGGGCTGCACGGCAGCGGGCTTGTCGCCGTCGGTCCTCAGCTGCACGAGCTCCGCGCCGGCGCTGGGACGTCCGGGAGCGACGTCCTCGGTGGCGCCGTGCTCGACGGCCAGCTGGTAGGCGCCCAGCTGGGGGTGCTCCTCGAGCTCGCGCCGCGTGGGCTTGGTCTTGGAGGTCTTGAGGTCGACGACGTGCACGCCGTCCTCGCCCACCTCGACGCGGTCCATCGACCCCTTGAGCCGCACCTCGCGTCCGTCGACGTCGATCACGACGTCGAACGGATGCTCCGCGGCGACGACCTCCCGTGAGCCGTTCTCGTGCCAGTGCACGAACGTCGTGAGAGCGGCGACGGCCGCGGCCTTCTCACGCTGACCCACCCACGCGGGGTAGTCGAGCTGGTCCCACACGTCGTCGAGGTGCGCCGACAGCTGGGCGACGTCGGGCGTGACGCCGGTGCGCACCACCTCGGCGGCGATGGCGTGGACGATCGAGCCGAACCCCTGGGCGCTCGTGGTGGCGCGTGTGCCGTTGGCCTCGTGGTCGAGGAACCACTGCAGCGGGCAGGTCATGAGCTGCGAGACCTGACTGCCGGACAGCCGCAACGGCTCGTCGGCGGGCCGGATGGGCACCCCCGACTCCGTGGCCGGGGCGAGCCCCCACCAGCGCGACGGGTCCGCCGCGCGGCCAGCCGGGTGCTCGGCCAGCCGGGCGAGCTGCTCGGCCGCCCGACGCCGGACGGCGGGGTCGTCGGTGTTCTCCCCGATCCGACGCAGCTCGGCCACGGCGGACCTCAGGGACAGGGCCCGCCGGGGCCGGTGCTCCGCCGACGGCAGGGAGCGTCGGGGCTGCGACGGCTGCCCGGCGGACCCACCGGACTCGAGGTGGCCGTGCAGCTCCGCGACGAACCGCGAGGGCTGGTCGCCGTCGTCGGATCCGCTGGCGACGGCCGTCACCACGAGACGTTCACGTGCCCGGCTGCACGCGACGTAGAAGAGACGCCGCTCCTCAGCCACGGCCGCCCCCGACGTCGGGTAGGGGCCGAGGCCGTCACGGGTGAGCCGGTCCGGCGCGAGCAGGCTGCTGCGCAGGCGGGTGTCCGGCCACTCGCCGTCCTGGACGCCGGCGACGACGACGAGGTCCCACTCCAGACCCTTGGACCGATGGGCGGTCATGAGCTGGACGGCGCGCGCCTCACCGCCGGACTGGGCCAGTGTGTCGGCCGGGATCTGCTGTGCCTCGAGCGCCCGCACCACCTCGGTGACGGAGCGGTGCGCCTCACGTTCCTCGGCACGTGCCGCCTCGGCGAACAGCGCGCACAGGGCGTCGAGGTCGTGGTGGGCGCGGGCCGAGCCCTCGGCCCCGGACTCGGCCTCGCTGCGCAGCCGCTGCGGCCAGTCGGTGCCGTCCCACAGCGTCCAGAGCACCTCCTCCGCCGATGCACCGGCGACGATCTGCTCGACCGCCCGCACCAGCAGCCTCGCGACGGCGCCCGCGGCCTCGACCGCCTCCCCCTCCGGTCCGGGCCGCCACAGCGTGCCGAGATGGCTGGGATCGGCCAGCGCCTCTGCCACCAGCCGTCGGGAGGCTCGCGGCTTGCCCCGCTCCTCGGCGTCGGCGGCACGCAGCACACGACCGAGACGACGCATCCCGGCGGCATCGAGACCACCGAGCGGACCGGTGAGCATCGCCTCTGCCGCGGACGGGTCGAGGTCCTGCCCGTCCCGCAGGGTCTGTGCCGCGTGCAGTGCCCCGATGAGCGTGCGGACGGCAGGCTCCAGGGCCAGAGGGAGCTCGTCACCCGCGACGTCGACGGGCACTCCCGCGGCGGAGAGCGCCCGTCTCAGCTGGTCGAGGCGCTGACCGGACCGCACCAGGACGGCCATCCGCTCCCACGGCAGGGGGTGCTCGTCGACGAGGTGCGCCTCGCGCAGCAGGAGGGCGATGTGCTCGGCCTCCGCCGTCGCGGAGGAGAACGTGCGGACGTGCACCGAGCCGCCGCGCTCCGGATCGGTGCGAGGTGCGCGCAAGGTGGCGAACCGCGCGCCGTCGACCCGTCCGAGGGCGCCGCGACCCTCCACCACCGAACGCACGGCGTCGGCGATGACGCCTCCGTACCGGTTGGTGCGCTCGAGGGTGAGAGTGGCCGCCGGCTCGCCTGAGAGGGTCCGGAAGTCGTCGTCGAAGCGCAGGATCCCGCCGACGTCGGCGCCACGGAAGCCGTAGATGGACTGGTACGGGTCACCCACCACGACGACGTCCCGGCCGTCACCGGCGAGCGCCTGGAGCAGCTCGACCTGGAGGGGGTCGGTGTCCTGGAACTCATCGACGACGACGAGCCCGAGCCGCTGGCGCCACCGGCTGCGGCACGACGACTCCCCCAGCGCGCGGACGGCCTGGAAGACGAGGTCGGTGTGGTCGATGGTGTTCTCGAACGCCGCGACGGAGGTGACGTCGTCGAAGAAGCGGGCCGCGGCGGTCCAGTCGGCGCGGCCGGTGCTCTCGCCCAGCCGGAGAAGATCGGCGCTGTCGAGGTCCTGCGCGCGGGCGGCCGCGAACAGTCGCTGCAGCTCGGTGGTGAGACCCCGGGTCCGCAGGGCCGGACGCAGGGACTCCGGCCACTCGAGGGGATCGACGCCGGTGAGCAGCTCGGCGAGGACGGCGTCCTGCTCGGGGGCGCTGAGCAGCCTGATGGGCTGGCGGAAGTCGGCGACGTCCTGCTCCGCGCGCAACAGGGCGTAGCAGAAGGAGTGGAACGTCATGGCCGGGCAGGTGGCGGTGGTGCGGTCGAGCCGGGCGGCGATGCGCGAGCGGATCTCCTGTGCGGCCTTGCGGCTGAACGTGAGGACGAGGATCTCCTCGGCAGCGAGCGCGCCGCTCTCGACCCGCTCGGCGACGAGCTCGACGAGCGTCGTGGTCTTGCCAGAGCCCGGCCCGGCCAGCACCTGCAGCGGTCCGCCGACGTCGCGCACGTGCTGGACCACTGCCTGCTGCGAGGGGTCGAGCGTGACGCGTGAGGCGGGTGCGGCTCGGCGCTGCAGCTGGTACTCGACGGTCACAGGACCATCCCAGCAGACCGCGCCGACACCCACCGGGGGAACCGCCGGACGGGAGCTGTCGACCATGCTTCTGTCCGGCTGGACGAAGGATGAGGCATCACACCCCAGGGTCCGCCGCGATGCCTCATCGTCCGCTCCGGGTCGGGCTCGCCATCACGAAGGATGAGGCATCCGGTCCGGCTGGGCGTCGCGATGCATCATCGATCGTCCCCTACGGCGCGATGCCTCATCCTTCGTCCGGTGCGGGATGCGTCTCGTCGATCTGCCAGAGCGCGTCGGCGAGGTGCACCCGGCCGTTGCGCACGGGGGTCTCCTCCTCGATCCAGTGCTGCTGCGCCTCCATCATGAGGGGGCCGGGCATCGTCCCGTCGGCGCGGATCACCCGCCACCAGCACACCGCGTGCCCGTACGTCGACATGACCCGCCCCACGTACCGCGGGCCGTAGCCGCCGGAGAGGTGCTCCGCGACGCGGCCGTAGGTGAGCACCCGTCCGGACGGGATGGTCTCGACCAGGCTCAGCACGCGCTCGACGTACGCCTCGTCCATGACTCCCCGCCTCCCGGTTGCTCAGGCACCGATCCACCGGCCGACCCCACATCGGTGCCTCAGCAACCGTAAGACGGCTCTTCAGGTTGCTGAGGCACCGATCGGGCCGGATCGGTGCCCGAAAGGTTGCTCAGGCACCGATGGAACGTTCAGTACGAGGGCTGGCTGGGATCGATCTGGTTGACCCAGGCCACCACGCCGCCGCCGACGTGCACGGCGTCGGAGTAACCCGCGCCCTTGAGCACCGCCAGGGCCTCGGCCGAGCGGACGCCGGACTTGCAGTGCAGCACCACCTGCGTGTCCTGCGACAGCTGCTCGAAGGCCGTGCCGTTGAGGAAGTCGCCCTTGGGGATGAGGACCGAGCCGGGGATGCGGTTGATGTCGTACTCGACCGGCTCCCGGACGTCGACGAGCACGAAGTCCCGGCCCCCGTCGGCGCGCTCCTTGAGCCAGCCGGCGAGCGTGCCGACGCGGCTGGTGGAGTCCGCCGCCGCATCGGCGGCCTCGTCGCTGATCGCGCCGCAGAACGCCTCGTAGTCGTCCATGAGCTCGGTCGGCAGCGTGCCGTTCGGATCGCGGCGGACCTTGAGCGTCGTGTACCGCATCTCCAGGGCGTCATAGACCATGAGACGCCCGATGAGCGGGTCTCCGATACCGGTGATCAGCTTGATGGCCTCGGTGACCATGACGGAGCCGATCGACGCGCACAAGACACCCAGCACCCCGCCCTCGGCGCACGACGGGACCATGCCGGGCGGCGGGGGCTCGGGGTAGAGGTCGCGGTACTGCGGGCCCTCCTGCGCCCAGAACACGCTGACCTGGCCCTCGAAGCGGAAGATCGAGCCCCACACGTACGGCTTGCCGAGGATGACGGCCGCGTCGTTGACGAGGTACCGCGTCGCGAAGTTGTCGGTGCCGTCGACGATGAGGTCGTACTGGCTGAAGATGTCCAGGACGTTGTCGTTGTCGAGGCGCTCGTTGTGGACGATCGTCGTCACGTACGGGTTGGTCTCGGCCACGCTCTCCGCGGCCGACTCCGCCTTGGGGCGGTCGACGTCGGACTGACCGTGGATGATCTGGCGCTGCAGGTTGGACTCGTCCACGACGTCGTCGTCGATGATGCCGAGCGTGCCGACGCCCGCAGCGGCGAGGTAGAGCAGCGCGGGGCTGCCGAGGCCGCCGGCGCCGATCACGAGGACCTTGGCGTTCTTGAGCCGCTTCTGCCCCTCCATCCCGACGTCGGGGATGATCAGGTGCCGGCTGTAGCGACGGACCTCATCGATGGTGAGCTCGTCGGCGGGTTCCACGAGTGGCGCGACCACGGTGTGCTCCTTCATGGGGGTTCGGGCGGTACCGGTGAGAACGCCGGCCCATGGCCCCATTGTTCCCGCCCTGTCCACGAGCCGGATGCGACGTCCATGCCGTGGACACCGCGACACGATCCCCGTCGCCCCGACCGACCGTCGAGCAGTGGGACGGGACCACTACGCTGACCAGGTGACCCAGCAGCTCCCGCACCGTCCGCGGTCCGGCCGTCTCCCCCGGAGCGCACGCCGCGCCCAGCTGCTCGACGTGGCCCTCGAGGTGTTCGTCGAGCAGGGCTACCACTCCGCGTCGATGGATGAGATCGCCGAGCGAGCCGGGGTCTCCAAGCCCGTCGTGTACCAGCACTTCCCCGGCAAGCTCGACCTCTACCTCGCGCTGCTGGAGTCCTCCAGGGACACCGTCATCGCCGGGGTCCGCGAGGCGCTCGCCTCCACCAGCGACAACCGCCGTCGCGTCCGCGCGGTCATGGAGCTGTGGTTCACGTACGTCGCCGACGAGGGCGCAGCGTTCCGGCTGCTGTTCGAGTCCGACCTGACCAACGATCCCGACGTCCGCAGCGTCGTCGACCGCGTCATTCTGGAGTCCGCCCAGGCGATCGCCGAGGTCATCGCGGAGGACACCAACCTCCCACCCGACGCTTCCCAGCTGCTGGCGCTGAGCCTGGTCGGCATGGGTCACGTCGCCGCCCGCAACTGGCTGTCCACCGAGTCCACGCTCGGCAAGGACGACGCCGTCAAGCTCGTCGGGAACCTGGCCTGGCGAGGCATCGGCGGGTTCCCCCAGGAGCGCAGCGAGACCAACGCACCCGACCGCAACGAAGGAGAAGTGTGACCATGGAGGTCAAGATCGGCGTGCAGAACGCCGCCCGTGAGCTGTCCGTCGAGACCGACGCCGCCCCGGACTCCGTCCTGTCCCAGCTGGAGCAGGCGCTCAAGGACGAGTCCGTCTTCAGCCTCACCGACGACAAGGGCCGCACCGTCGCGGTGCCCGCCGAGCGCGTCGCCTACCTCTACTTCACCGCCGACACCGGCCGCAAGGTCGGGTTCGGGCTCGGCGCCGACGCCTGAGGGCTCCGGAGGCCCTCAGGCCGACAGGCCGAGCCGCTCCATGCGCTCGGTGTGCGCCTCGGTGATGCGGGTGAGCATCCGCCCGATCGCGGCGAGGTCGAGGCCCGGCGTGTCCTCCCCACCCACGAGGACGGCACTGAGGGCGTCACGCTGGGCGACGATCGTCTGAGCCTGGCTGAGCGCCTCGCCCATGAGCCGGCGGCCCCACAGGGCCAGTCGCCCGGCGACGCGGTGGTCCGCCTCGATGGCCGAGCGCACCTGCGCGATCACGAACTCGGAGTTGCCGGTGCCGCTCATCGTCTCGACGACGATCTCCCGCGTCTCGACGTCGAGGTACGCGGCCACCTCCCGGTAGAAGTCCGACGCGAGCCCGTCGCCGACGAACGCCTTGACGAGACCCTCCAGGTAGTCCGACGGGCGCGTCTTGGCGTGGAAGCTGGTGAAGGTCTCCTCGAACGGCGCCATCGCCTCGAAGGGGTCCTCACCGAGCTCGGCGAGCCGGTCGCGCAGCTGCTCGAAGTGCCCGAACTCCGCAGCGGCCATGGTCGCCACCGCGACCTTGGCCTTGAGGTCGGGCGCCATCTGCGCGTCGGCGACGAGACGCTCGCACGCGCTGATCTCCCCGAACGCCAGCAGTCCGAGCAGCTCGACGACCCCCTTGCGGTACTCCGGGTCATCGAGCGCCGACGGTGCTGCGCCCGATGCCGCGGGCTTCGACTTCTTCGCCATGTCGAGCAGCGTAGCGCCCGTGATCGGGCCCCGGACCACGCCAGGACGACGGCGAGGAGGGACCGCGGTCACCGAACGGCTAGACTGGATGTGCCCTTCGGGGCCGTATCTCCGTCGTGAGGTCTGGCGCGCAGCTCGTCCGCTCACGGCACGCACCGAGATCCCCCACCCGTTCCCTCACGAAATCCGAGATCACGTGACCACGTTCTCCGACCTCGGCGTCATGCCCGAGATCACCGATGCCCTCGACGGCGTCGGCATCAGCAACCCGTTCCCCATCCAGGAGATGACGCTCTCGGTGGCCCTCATGGGCACCGACCTCATCGGCCAGGCGCGCACCGGCACCGGCAAGACGCTCGCGTTCTCCATCCCGGTCATCCAGCGCACCGTCGCGCCTCACGACGCCGACTACGCCGAGCTGGCGGCCCCCGGCAAGCCGCAGGCGCTCATCGTCTGCCCCACGCGTGAGCTCGCGATCCAGGTGGCCGGCGACGTCGCCACGGCCTCGAAGATCCGCGGCACGCGCAACATCACCATCTACGGCGGGGTTCCGTACGAGCCGCAGCTCGACGCGCTCGAGGCCGGTGTCGACATCGTCGTGGGCACCCCCGGGCGCATCCTCGACCTCGCCAACCGCGGCGCCCTCGACCTCTCG
>JBQGDU010000377.1:0-6884 GCA_052039245.1 Aeromicrobium sp.
CCGAAGTAACCGCCGCCCTCGCTGCCGATCTGGCTGGCCCCGTACAGGACGTACAGGATCGCGACGACCACGATGGATCCGAAGCTCAGCATCATCATCGAGACGACGGACTTGGACTTGACCAGACCGCCGTAGAAGAACGCGAGACCGGGAGTCATCAAGATCACGAGCGCCGCGCACACGAGCGTCCACGCTACGTAGATGGACATATCTACCTCACCTATGGGTTGGGAATCGAGACGTCTGAGCAGCGCCGTTGCTGGCCTCAAACCGCTGAGGTAGATCTTTGGACGGACACGTTTCACAACGGGCAGGAAAGCGTTTCGTCCGTGTTACGCGCACCGCCGTCGGGTTAAATCCGATGGCGCAGGTGTGACCTGGCTCTCATTCGAGCAGGTCGGGGCGGCGTTCGGCGGTACGTCGCTGCGCCTCCTGCCGGCGCCACGCGGCGATGTTGCCGTGGTGTCCGGAGAGCAGGACGTCGGGGACGTCGAGGTCACGCCAGCGGACCGGCTTGGTGTAGACGGGGTACTCCAGGAGTCCGTCAGGGCCGTGTGACTCCTCGGCCAAGGACTCCGGGTTGCCCATGAACCCCGGGATCAGGCGCACCACGGCCTCGATGATCGCGAGCGCCGCGACCTCTCCCCCGTTGAGGACGAAGTCGCCGAGCGAGACCTCCTCGACGCGCCACCGGGACGCGGCGTGGTCGATGACGCGTTGGTCGATGCCCTCGTAACGGCCGCACGCGAGCACCAGGTGCTGCTCCGTGGCGAGGCGCTCTGCGTCGCGCTGGGTGAACGGGCGACCCGAGGGCGTCGGGACGATGACGACGGCGTCGTCGGTCGTGACGGCGTCGAGCGCCTCGCCCCAGGGCTCGGGGCGCATGACCATGCCGGCACCCCCGCCGTAGGGCGTGTCGTCGACGGTGCGGTGACGATCGTGGGTGAAGTCGCGCAGGTCGTGGGTGCGGACGTCGAGCAGTCCCGTGGTCCTCGCCCGTCCGGCGAGGGAGAGGTCGAGGACATCGAGGTAGGCGGGAAAGATCGAGACGACGTCGATGCGGTACGGGACGCGAGCGTCCTCGTCCACGCTCGACTCGGTCATCGCGCCTCCTCGGCGCTGCCCGGGTCCAGCAGACCCGGCACGTCGCTGACCGTGAGGACCCCGGAGTCGAGGTCGACCTCAGGCACCAGGTCCCCCACGAACGGGACGAGGACCTCCTGACCGTCGACGTCCAGGGCCAGCACGTCCTGGCCGGGCAGGTGGAGCACCTCGCGGACCGTCCCGACCCGCTCGCCCGACGCGCGCCGTGCGGAGAGTCCGACCAGCTGATGGTCGTAGTACTCGTCCTCGGCCTCGGGGGCGTCGTCCGGATGGATCTGTGTCTCGAGCACCTGTCCGTGCAGCGCTTCCGCCGCTGTGCGGTCGTCCACACCGACGAAGCGGACCAGCAGCTTCCCGGAGTGCCGCCGGGAGCCCGCGACCTCGAGCCGCCGGTCCCCGACGAACAACGACGAGCCCGGCGCGAATCTGCGCTCGGGCTCGTCGGTTCGGACCTGGACCGTCAGCTCACCGCGGATCCCGTGGGCACGGGAGACGCGGCCGACGACGACCTGCACGTCGGCTCAGCGCTGACGGTCGACGTCGACGAAGTCGATGCGAGCCGACCCGGCCACCGCACTCGTGACGGTGCGGATGGCCGTGGCCGTACGACCCTGTCGACCGATGACCTTGCCGAGATCGGTCGGGTTGACGCGGACCTCGTAGAGGTCACCGCGCCGGGTCTGCTTGGCGCGGACGTCGACGTCGTCGGGGTGGTCGACGATGCCGGAGACGAGGTGCTCGATGACCTCCTGCGTCCGAGAGGCCATGGTCAGGCCTTCTCCTCAGCGGGAGCCTCGTCGGCCTTGGGCTCCTCGGCCTTGGGCTCCTCGGCCTTGGGCTCCTCGACCTTGTCAGCCTTCTTGGCCTTCTTGGTGGTGGCCTCGGTCTTGGGCTCGGCGTGGATCTCCTTGAGCGCGGCGTCGAAGAGCGCTGCCTTGTCAGCCTTGGGCTCCGGCTGCTTCACGCTGGCGTTGCCACCGATGTCTCCGGTGAGCTTCAGGATCGCAGCGACGGCCTCGGTGGGCTGGGCACCGACGCCGAGCCAGTACTGGGCGCGCTCGGACTCGACGTGGATCGTCGAGGGCTCCGTCTTGGGGTTGTACGTGCCGATCTCCTCGATCACGCGACCGTCGCGCTTGGTGCGCGAGTCGGCGATGACGATGCGGTAGAACGGGGTGCGGATCTTGCCCATCCGCTTGAGGCGAATCTTGACGGCCACGAGTGTGGTGTCTCCTTGTGTGTGGTCAGGTGGTGACACGCCGACGCGCGTGGGGCACGCGACGACCGAGGTCGATGGGCCGGACCTGTGCGGGTGAGAGGGTCCTCACGGGCTCCGGACGCAATGGGTCATTGTGCCAGAGCCGCCCGGGCTGATCCAAACGGGCGAGCCGTTCCGGGCCGGCGACTCCTAAGGCCTGCGATTCAGAAGGTCCCGTGCCGCCCGGCGCCGTCGACGAAGCGCGCCGCGCCCCGCGCTCCCTCGGCCGCCACCACGGGTACGCCGGCGGAACCCTCGGCCCGCAGCGCCTCGGCGAGGTCGAGGTCCCACTGCCGCAGCGCCGACGCTCGGTCGACCCGCAGGCACTCCTGTGGGAAGCCGGCGAGCTGCTCGGCGATGCCGTGGGCGACGGCGAGCGACTCACCGATGGGCACCACGCGGTTGACCAGGCCCATCTGCAGCGCCTCGTGGGCCTCGACCGGTCGCCCGGTCAGGATCATGTCGAGCGCGCGGCCCTGGCCCACCACGCGCGGCAGCCGGACGGTCCCACCGTCGATCAGTGGGACGCCCCAGCGCCGGCAGAACACGCCGAAGATCGCGTCCTCCTCCGCGACCCGCAGATCCGCGAGCAGCGCGAGCTCCAGTCCGCCCGCCACGGCGTGTCCCGCCACGGCGGCCACGACCGGCTTGGACAGCTCGAGTCGCGTCGGGCCCATCGGCCCCGTACCGCCCCCGGACGGGTCCAGCTCGTGCCGACGGTCCGGATCATCGACCGCGGACAGGTCGGCCCCGGCACAGAACGTCCCACCGTCACCGTGCAGGACGGCCGCGGCGAGCGTGTCGTCGGCCTCGAAGGAGAGGAAGGCTTCCCGCAGCTCTGCCGCCATCGGACCGTCGACGGCGTTGCGCACCTCGGGTCGATCGAGCGTGATGGTGACGACGGCGTCGTCGACGTCGTAGCGCACGTGGGCCATGCAGCCACGGTAAGGCAGGGACCGGTGGCGACCTATCCTGACCGGATGACCGACGCGACCCTGCGCATCCTGCACAACACCGCCTGCTCGACCTCGCGCCACGCCGTCGACGCGGCCCGGTCCGCCGCCGTGGACACCGATGTCGTCCAGTACCTCAAGACCCCGCTGGACCGGCAGGAGATCCTGGACCTGCTCGGCATCTTGGAGGACGCGCCGGCCGATCTCGTCCGCAAGGACTCCTTCTTCGCGGCGCAGGAGCTCGACGCGGCCGACTACACGACCCCCGAGCGAGTGGCCGACCTGCTGACGGAGCATCCCCGGCTGATGGAGCGTCCGGTGCTGGTCCGGGGCGACCGCGCGATCATCGGGCGGCCCAAGACACGTGCCGAGGAGTTCGTCCGCGAGTCCTGAGTCCGGTCGCTCAGGTCCGGTCCCCGGCGAACTGCGCCGCGTACAGTCGGGCGTAGGTGCCGTCGGCCGTCAGCAGACTCTCGTGCGAGCCCTGCTCCACGATGCGTCCGCCGTCCATCACCACGATGAGGTCGGCCTCCCGGATGGTGGAGAGACGGTGGGCGATCACGAACGACGTCCGACCACGACGCAGGCGCGCCAGGGCCTCCTGCACCAGCGCCTCGGTACGCGTGTCCACCGAGCTCGTCGCCTCGTCCAGGATCAGGATGGGTGCGTCGGCGTGGAAGGCCCGCGCGATCGTGAGCAGCTGCCGTTGCCCGGCGCTCACGCCCGTGCCGTTCTCCTCGACGAGGGTCTCGTAGCCGCCGGGCAGGGTTCGGACGAGATGGTCCACCAGTGCCGCCTCGGCGGCCCGCACCACCGACGGCGCCGGTCCGACACCGTCGTGGGTGGCGTCCACTGCCGACCCGTAGGCGATGTTCTCGGCGATCGTCCCCTTGAACAACCAGGCGTCCTGCAGCACGACGCCGAAGCTGCGGCGCAGGTCGGCGCGGCTCATCGCGGCGACGTCCACCCCGTCGAGGGTGATCCGTCCACCGTCGAGCTCGTAGAAGCGCAGCAGCAGGTTGACCAGGGTGGTCTTCCCTGCACCGGTCGGGCCGACGATCGCCACGGTCGACCCGGGTTCGGCGACGAGGTCGAGTCCCGCGATGAGCGGCGCGTCGGTGTAGGAGAAGCTCACGTCCTCGAAGACCACTCGGCCACGCACCGGCTCGGCGCGCGGTGGCTCGACGGGGTCCGGTTCCTCGGTCCGCTCGTCCAGCAGGTCGAACACGCGCTCGGCGGAGGCGAGGCCCGACTGCAGGAGCGTCACCATCGACGCGATCTGGGTCAGCGGCTGGGTGAACTGCCGCGAGTACTGGATGAAGGCCTGCACCTCACCGACCGTCAACGTGCCGGACGCCACCCGCACGGAGCCGATGACGGCCACTGCCACGTAGTTGAGGTTGGAGACGAACATCATCAGCGGCTGGATGATCCCGGAGATGAACTGCGCCTTGAACGCGGCACTGAACAACGCGTGGTTGCGTCGCTCGAACTCCTCGCGCACGTCGCCCTGGCGTCCGAAGACCTTGACCACCTCGTGACCGGTGAAGACCTCCTCGACGTGACCGTTGAGGCGTCCCGTGGCCGCCCACTGCGCCGTGAACTGGGGCTGCGAGCGGCGCATGACCACGGTGGTGAGCAGCAGCGCCACGGGGATGGTGGCCACCGCCACGAGGGCGAGCACGGGAGAGATCCAGATCATCATCGCGAGCGTGCCGAGCACCATCAGCACCGACGTGAGCAGCTGACTGATCGTCTGTTGCATCGACTGGGCGATGTTGTCGATGTCGTTCGTGGTGCGCGACATCAGCTCACCACGCTCCACACCGTCGACGTAGGACAGCGGGAGTCCGTTCAGCGTGGTCTCGACGTCGGTGCGCAGCCCACCCACCGCACGCTGCACCAGAACGGTCGTGAGTCGGCCCTGCCAGAGCATGAAGAGCGACGCCAGGAGGTACAGCGCCGTGGCCCCCAGCAGCACCCACACCAGCGCTGAGTAGTCCATGCCCTGCCCCGGCACGACGTCCGCCCCGGCGACGACGTCCGCCATCCGGTCACGACCGTCGGCGCGCAGCGACTCGATCGCCTCGTCCCGGGAGAGTCCTGCGGGCAGCCGGCTGGACAGGTAGCCACGGAAGACGATGTCGGTCGCGACGCCGAGGATCCGCGGTCCCACCACGGACAACGCGGTGCCGAGCAGCCCCAGGAGCACGATCGTCCAGACGGTGCCCCGGTCGCGCAGGAGGCGGCCGACGAGGCGGCGCAGCGTCCCTCGGAAGTCGCTCGGAGACTGCGGGGGTGCTGCCGCAGCCATGGGGCCACGGGCGCTCATCGACACCCCCGCTGACGCTCGATCATCCCTTGCCGCTCTCGCCGCCGCTCGATCATCGCGCCTCCTCCGCGCTCAGCTGGGAGAGGACGATCTCGCGGTAGACGTCACAGGTCTCCATCAGCTCGGTGTGCGTCCCGGTACCCACCACTCGCCCGGCCTCGAGCACGACGATGCGCTCGGCATGGCGGATGCTGGCCACGCGCTGCGCCACCGTGATGACGGCGGCCTCGCGGGTGATCGGCTCCAGCGCGGCCCGCAGCGCGGCGTCGGTGGCGTAGTCCAGCGCGGAGAAGGAGTCGTCGAAGAGGTAGACCAGCGGGCGCTTCACCACGGCTCGGGCGATCGCGAGCCGTTGCCGCTGGCCGCCGGAGAAGTTGACCCCACCCTGGGAGACCGGGGCCTCCAGCCTGTCCGGCAGCGCCTCGACGACCTCGCGCGCCTGGGCCACCTCCAGCGCCTCCCAGAGCTCCTCGTCCGTGGCGTCGGGTCGGCCGTAGCGCAGGTTCGAGGCCACCGTGCCGGAGAACAGGAACGCCCTCTGCGGGACGAGACCGACCGCCGCCCAGACCGTCTGCCGGGGCATTGATCGGACGTCCCGGCCATCCAGCCTGACGCTGCCGGCCGTGACGTCGAACAGGCGCGGCACCAGGTTGACCAACGTGCTCTTGCCACTGCCTGTGGAGCCGATGATGGCCGTGGTCTGCCCCGGCCTGGCCACGAGGTCCACCGCGTGAAGGACGTCGTCCTCGGCACCGGGGTAGGCGAAGCCGGCACCGACGATCTCCACCGCCCCGCGAGCCAGCGGGGTCCCGTCGGCGTCGGGCGCGTCCTCGATGCTCGGCTCGGTCCGCAGGACCTCGGTGATGCGCTCGGCCGCCACCTCGGCGCGCGGCCAGATCATCAGCAGGAAGGTGGCCATCATCACCGACATGAGGATGAGCACGAGGTAGTTCTGGAACGCGGTCAGCGTGCCGACCTGCAGGTCGGAGGTGCCCACGAGATAGCCGCCCAGCCCGGTGGCGAGCACGACGGAGACGTTCATGATGAGCATGACGGTCGGGAACATCAGGGCCATCACCCGGCCGGCCCCCACGGCCACGTCGACATAGGCCTGGTTGGCCCGGTCGAACCGCTCGCTCTCGCGTTCCTCGGTGACGAACGCCCGGATGACACGGATGCCCTGGATCTGCTCGCGCATGACGTCGTTGAGGTCGTCGATGCGGGCCTGCATGGCCCG
>JBQGDU010000378.1:0-28993 GCA_052039245.1 Aeromicrobium sp.
GGTGTGTGGTGGTGTGCTCCGTCGCCGGTTCGTGCAGGCCGGACCCCGCTGGTGGTGTTGCGGGGGGGGCTACGATGGCGCTCGCCGCGGGGTATCGAGACCAGTCCCGCCCGGACCAGCAGGCGCCGGCCGTCCGTCACCGGGGACGAGCGGTCCGGTCTCGGCCGCGGCGTGGGCACCGGAGCTCGGTTGCCGGCGCGCGGTGGAGGGACGGAGGTCGATGTCCTTGAAGGTGCTGACCCGGTCACGTCCGCCGCGCGGGAAGTTCACGTGTCCGAGCACGGCCGCGTCCTTGGCGTCGAGGTTCGGATGTGGGTGCGCGGTGGAGGGACGGAGGTCGACGTCTCTGAAGGTGCTGACCCGGTCACGTCCGACGTGCGGCTGGCCGCTGTGTCCATGAATAGCCGCTTCGCGGCCATTCATGACAGCCACCGCTTGCGGCGCTTGTAGTGCTTGACGTCGCGGTAGCTCGTGGCGAGCTCGCCGCGGCCGAGGTAGAAGTCGCGGATGTCGTCGTCGTCGAGCAGCTCGGCGGCGGGCTTGTCCATGACGATCTTGCCGTGCTCCATGACGTAGCCGTGCTGGGCGATGGACAGCGCCATGGTGGCGTTCTGCTCGACGAGCAGCACGGTGGTGCCGCGGGCGTTGATCTCCACGACGATGTCCTTGATCTGCTGGACGATGCGCGGGGCGAGGCCGAGGCTCGGCTCGTCGAGCAGGAGGTAGTCGGGCTTGGCCACCAGGGCGCGGCCCATGGCGAGCATCTGCTGCTCGCCGCCGGAGAGGTAGCCGGCGGTCTTGCGGCGCCGCTCGCGCAGGACCGGGAAGAGCTCGTAGACCTCGTCGATGGCGTCGTTGAGGCTGCCGGAGCGGGTGTGGCCCCCGACGCGCAGGTTCTCCTCGACGGTGAACTCGCCGAACACGCGACGTCCCTCGAGCACCTGTCCGAGCCCGGCCGAGACGATCTTGGGGGCGTCGAGCGCGTGGATGGGCTTGTCGTCGAGCGTGACCTCACCCTTGGTGATCGACCCGTCGTGGACGTCGAGCAGTCCGGAGAGCGCCCGCAGCAGCGTCGTCTTGCCGGCGCCGTTGGCGCCGAGCAGGGCCACGATCGAGCCCTTCGGGACCTGCAGGCTGACGCCCCGCAGGACGAGGATGACGTCGTTGTAGACGACTTCCACGTTCTTGACCGACAGCACAGGGCGGTCCTCTCCTCGATGGTCAGTGACCCGGAAACTAGTGCATGATCTGGGTCACAAGCAATTGTCACTAGTGGTGAAGATAGATGTGGTGGAGGACCATGACGCCATGAGCACAGAGCGACCGGCCGTGAGCCTGACGCGGACGCAGACCGACGGCCGCATCGAGCGTCGGCTGCGGACCCAGCGGGCGATCGTCGCGGCACACGTCGGACTGCTCGAGGAGGGCGCCCTGCGACCGACGGCGGCGACCATCGCGGAGCGGGCCGGGGTCTCCGTGCGGACGCTGTGGGCCGCCTGCGGCGACATGGAGGGCCTGCTCCAGGCGACGACGGCCTACTGGTTCGAGTCGGACGACTAGCTGCGCACCAACATCGACCCGACGCTGTCGCTCGCCGAGCTCATCGACCTGTTCTGCGCCGAGCGTGAGCGGCGGCTCGAGCATCTCGCGCCGGCGGCGCGGGCGGCGGCGCTCATGGAGGTGGACTCCGAGGCCCTGCGGGTCAGCCGACGCGGTCACGTCAGCCGATTCCTCGAGGACGTCGAGAGCACCTTCGCTCCCGAGCTCGACGCTCTGTCCGATCGGGCGACGGCCCTCGACGCCGTCGTGGTGGCCACGAGCTGGAACGCCTGGACGTTGCTGCGTGACGATCTCGGCAGATCGGCCGAGGAGTCCCGGGGGGCGATGGTCCGAGCGGTGTCCGCGGCACTGGAGTCGTAGGTCGAGCAGCGATCTCCCTACCGTCCGGGCGGCGAGGCCCGGATAGGGTGACGTGGTGATCGACGTCCGCCTGCTCCGAGAAGACCCCGACTCCCTGCGCGAGGCTCAGCGACGTCGTGGTGAGTCTCCCGAGCTCGTCGACGAGCTCGTGGCCGCCGACGAGCGCCGACGCACCGTCATCGCGACGTTCGAGCGCGTCCGCGCCGAGCAGAAGTCGCTCGGCAAGCTCATCCCGAAGGCGCAGGGTGAGGAGAAGCAGGCACTGCTCGCGCAGACCAAGGAGCTCAGCGCCCAGGTCAAGGCGGCGGAGGCCGAGCAGGCCGAGTCAGCGGCTCACTTCGACGCGCTCCTGCGCGCGCTCCCGAACCCTGCGTCGCCCGAGGCACCCGAGGGTGGGGAGGACGACTTCACCGTCCTCGAGACCGTCGGCACCCCGCGTGACTTCGCCGCGGAGGGCTTCGAGCCACGCGACCACGTCGAGCTCGGCCGGATGCTCGGCGCCATCGACATCGAGCGCGGTGCGAAGGTCAGCGGCTCGCGCTTCTACTTCCTCACCGGGGTCGGCGCGCAGCTGGAGCTGGCGCTCACCCAGCTCGCCATGGGCCGTGCCGCGGAGTGGGGGTTCACGCCGATGATCCCGCCGGCGCTGGTCAAGCCGGAGACGATGGAGGGCACCGGTTTCCTGGGGCAGGCGGCCGATGACGTCTACCACCTGGAGAAGGACGACCTGTACCTCGTCGGCACCTCGGAGGTGCCCCTCGCCGCCTATCACGGTGGCGAGATCCTGGAGGGTGAGCTTCCGCGCCGCTACGTCGGCTTCTCACCCAGCTTCCGCCGCGAGGCGGGCTCGCACGGCAAGGACACCCGCGGCATCTTCCGCGTCCACTGGTTCGACAAGGCGGAGCTGTTCGTCTACACGACGCTCGAGGAGTCCTGGGCCGAGCACGAGCGGCTGCTGGCGTGGGAGAAGGAGTGGCTGGACCTGCTCGAGCTGCCCTACCGGGTCGTCGACGTCGCCTCGGGCGACCTGGGGCTCTCCGCCGTCCGCAAGTTCGACTGCGAGACCTGGGTGCCGTCGCAGCAGCGCTACCGCGAGATCTCCTCGGCCTCCAACTGCACGCAGTTCCAGGCCCGACGTCTCGACGTCCGCCGCCGCGTCACCGCCGACGACGGCACGTCCAGCAACGAGCACGTCGCCACCCTCAACGGGACGCTGTGCGCCATGACCCGCACCATCGTGGCGCTGCTGGAGACCGGTCAGCAGGCCGACGGGTCGGTGCGGCTTCCCGCCGTGCTGCACCCGTTCCTCGGCGAGGTCCTGGAGCCGGTCCAGTGACCTGGCGCCCGCGGCTCGCGGCGCTCGACGTCGACGGCACGCTCGTCGACTGGGACAACCAGATGACCGACGCGGTGCGCAAGACGGTGCAGGCGCTGCGCGAGTCGGGCGTGGAGATCGTCATCTCCACGGGCCGGGCCATTCCCGGGGTCATGGACGCCGCGGCCAAGCTCGGTCTCGACGACGGCATCGCGGTGGCGAGCAACGGCGCCGTGGTGCACACCTTCCAGCCGATCGACGTCGTCCACACCGTCACCTTCGATGCGCGCGAGGCGGTGCGCCGGGTGCTGGAGCACGTCCCGGACGCACTCGTCGCCGTCGAGGAGGTGGGCGTCGGGTACCGCGTGAACGCACCCTTCCCGGAGTGGGAGATCAGCGGCAACGTCTCCATCGAGGACGTCGAGTCCCTCGTGGCCGAGCCGGTCACCCGCGTCATCATCCGGGCCCCTGACCACGGGGCAGAGGAGTTCGGCGACCTGGTGCACGGCCTCGGTCTGTCCGAGGTCAACTACAACATCGGGTACACGGCCTGGCTCGACCTCGCCCCCGACGGCGTCTCCAAGGCGTCGGGTCTCGAGGTCGTCTGCGGGCGGCTCGGCATCGCGCGCGAGGACGTCGTCGCGCTCGGCGACGGCATGAACGACTACGAGATGCTGCAGTGGGCCGGCCGGGGTGTCGCGATGGGCCAGGCATCGGACGAGCTCAAGGCCGTGGCCGACGACGTCACGGGCAGTGTGCTCGAGGACGGTCTGGTCACCGAGCTCAGCCGCTGGCTCTGACCGACCGCCCGGCGGTCACGGGTCGTCGGGTCTCGGTGTCCACGGACCCTCGAGGGCCACGGACCGGGCCTCGTCGGGCCGTTCGTCATCGAGCAGGCTCACGATGACCTGCAGCTGCTCGCGGTAGGCACGTTCGTCCGCGACGCCGGGTGTGCTGGTGCGGCGCAGGCCGTCGACCGGCGGCGGTGCCCAGCCGACGTCCGTGGCGCGGTCCGACGCGCGTCGTCGCAGGAGCGCCAGGACCCTCGATCCACCAGGTAGCCGTCCCATGGACTCATGGTGCTCCCCGAGGCAGGCCTGGTAAATGTGGCAGGGTGGCACCCTGCCTCAGGCCATACCGAAGGCAGAGTCCCCCGGACGACATCGGAGCACCATGGACCTGCTGGATCTGCGCCTGGCCCTGGCCATCGCCGAACGCGGCAGCATCACGCACGGCGCCGCCGACGTCCACCTCACCCTGGCCTCGGCCAGTGCACGGGTGCGGGCTCTCGAGCGGCACGTCGGCGCGGCGCTGTTCGAGCGTGGCCGTCGCGGCGTCACGCCGACGGCCGTGGGCGTGGTCCTGCTGCGGCACGCGCGGGAGGTGCGCAGCGCGATCGACCGAATGGAGGCGGACCTCGCGGAGGTCGTCGAAGGTCGAGCCGCCACCGTCCGGCTGTGGGCCAACACCAGCGCGACCCTCGACCTCGGCGAGGTGCTGACGGACTTCCTGAGCGTGGCGCCGCACGCGCGCATCGATCTGGAGGAGCACCCGAGCCAGGACGTCGTCGACGCCGTGAGCACGGGGCGGGCCGAGCTCGGTGTGGTGGCGGACTCGGTGGACCTGTCCGCGCTGCGGACCGACGTCCTGAGGTCGGACGACCTCGTCGTCCTGGTGCCGACGTCCCACCCCGTGGCTGGGGCGACGTCGCTGGGCTACGCGGAGGTCCTGCGCTGGCCGAACGTCGGGCTCAGTCCGGCCCGGTCCTTCCAGGAGTACCTCGAGGGTCGGGCGGGGCGGCTCGGCACCCGGCCCACCTACCGGGTCCGTCTGCCCACCGTGGCCTCCGTGGTGGGTGCTGTGGCGAGCGGCGTGGGCCTGGCGGTGCTGCCCGCCTCGATCGTCCCGCCGGAGGTGATCGAGGCGGTGTCGGCACAGGTCCGACCGGTCGTCGTCCCGCTCGAGGACGCGTGGGCGCATCGCAGCCTCATGCTGTGCTCCGCGCCAGGATTCGCCCTGTCGGAGTCGGCACAGGCGCTGCGCCGACACGTGCTGGGCGCCTACTCCGACGACGCCCCTGGGCCGCCCGCGCCGGGCTGACTCACCCGAACGCGGTCTCGACCAGTCCGATGACGCGCGGTTCGCTGCCCAGGGTGTCGTCCACGAGCGGGAGCGCCTGCCACTTGTCGAACGTGGTGCACGGGTGGGAGAGGCCGAACCGGATCACGTCGCCGACCTGGACCGGGCAGTCCTCGGCGACGGTCACGAAGGCGTGCTGGTCGTTGACGGCGGTGGTGACTGCGCCGGTCAGCGGCTCGAGCGTCTGGGATCCGAAGCGGCGCACCGCCTGCGGCTCGGGCAGCCCCTCGTCGAACGGGAAGTCCCGGCGGCCTCCGTCGACGAGGACGAGTCCGGGCTCGGGCCGGGAGATGACGCTGGCCCAGCCGTGGATGGCGGGCAGGAACTGTCCGCCGGGCACGCGGTTGAGGGGCGTGACCTCCCGGTAGAACCCGTCGTCGTGGGTGACGTAGGCGCCGGAGCGCAGGATGACCTGGGTGCGCTCGCCCGCGAGCGGACCGAGCTCCTCGGTGACCAGGTCGAAGTAGACGCTGCCGCCGGCGGTCACGACGCCGGGCTGTGCACCGGCGTACAGACCCGCCTCGGCCAGCTCGGCGTGCAGGGCCGCGGCCTCGCGCAGGTACGCGCGGACGGCGGCGAGGTCGGCTTCGGCGGTGGTGTGCGCCACGGCGCCCTCGTACGCGGCGACGCCGGCGAGTCGCAGCCAGGGTGAGTCGGCCACCGCGCGGGCGACGTCGAGACATTCACGGCGGGTACGGGCCCCGGTGCGGGCGCCGGGTGAGCCGAGCTCGACGAGCACGCCGAGCGGCTCGGGAGCCTCGGCCTGCGCGAGCGTCGAGTCCAGGATCTCGACGGTCCGCAGGGAGTCGGCCCAGACGAGCACCTGGTGATCTGCCAGGCGCGGTGCCAGGGCGCGGATCGCGGCCGGCTGGACGAGCGCGTTCGCGAGCATCACCCGGGGGACGTCCCAGTCCAGCGCGACGGACAGCTGCCAGGGAGTCGCCACGGTGATGCCCCAGGCGCCGGCGTCCAGCTGTCGCTGCCAGAGCTCGCGGCTCATGGTGGTCTTCCCGTGCGGCGCCAGCTGGACCCCGCGCTCCTGCGTCCAGCGGGCCATCGTCGCGACGTTGTGCCGCAGCGCGCGCTCGCTCAGGGTCACCAGAGGGGTGGGGAAGCCCGACAGCAGGGGCTGCTCGTGCGCCAGGAGGGACGGGTCGTCGTACGAGCCGTCGAGGGGCAGGGACTTCAGCATCGCCATGGTGGATCCTCACTCGATTGCGCTCTGTGCAACGGACATTGCACAGTGTGCTCGTCTATGTCTACCATGCGTGGGCGCTGATCCCGGCGCCCGACGAGCCAGGAGGATGCCGTGAGCCAGTCGCTCGAACGAGCCCTCCAGCTCGTCGACCTCGTCGCCGAGGGCCACTCGACCCTCGAGGAGCTCTCCGCCGAGCTCGGCGTGCACAAGTCCACCGCCCTGCGTCTGCTGAGGGTGCTGGAGTCCTACCGCTACGTGTCGCACGACCGGAACCACCGCTACCGGATCGGCCCCGCCGTGCACGCGCTGGCGCACTTCGAGGTCGACGTCGAGGACGTGCGCACCGCGGCCCGACCCGCCATGCGGGCGCTCGGCCGGCGCACCGGTCACACCGTCCACCTGGCGACCTACCGGGACGGCGAGGTCACCTACGTCGACAAGGTCGAGGCGCGCGACGGGCTGCGCATGTACAGCCGCATCGGACTGCCCGCGGCCCTGCACGCAACGGCCGTCGCCAAGGTCCTGCTCGGCGGTCTCGAGCCCCGGGAGCGTGACGAGCTGCTCGCTGGACTCGAGCTCCAGGCCTTCACCGACCGCACCATCACCGACGCCGACGCCCTGCAGCGGGAGATCCGCACGAGCGCGGAGCGCGGCTGGGCGGTCGACCACGAGGAGCACGAGACGTTCATGAACTGCATCGGGGCACCGGTGCGGGGTGCGGACGGCCGCATCGTGGCCGCCATCTCCGTCTCGGTGCCCAACGTCGTCGCGACCTATCGAGAGGTCCTCGGCTTCCTGCCGGACCTGCACGAGACGGTCACCGCCGTCTCAGCGGAGCTCGGACACCGGGACGAGATGCACTTCGCCCTGCCCACCCCAGAAGAAGGAGACCCCGCATGACCGACAAGATCCGACTCTCCACCACCGACGCACCCGCGCCGGCGCACAGCTTCTCCCAGGGTGTGCGCCGTGGACCCTTCGTCCAGGTCTCCGGCCAGGGCCCGGTGGATCCTGCGACCAACGAGTACCTGCACGCCGGCGACGTGGCGGCCCAGACCACGCGGACCCTGCAGAACGTCGAGGCGATCCTCGCCGCCGCGGGCGCCGGGTTCGACGACGTCATGATGCTGCGCGTCTACCTGACGAAGCGCGAGGACTTCTCGGTCATGAACGACGCCTACGCCGACTTCGTCATGCCGCGGACGACCACGGGAGTGCTCCCCTCGCGCACCACCGTCTTCACCGGGCTCCCGCGCGAGGAGATGCTGGTCGAGATCGACGCGCTCGCGATCGTCGACCAGTGACCGCCCTGTTCGACCATCGCGTGGTCCCGCTCGCGACGGTCACCGACCCGGCCGACGTCGACGCGATGGGTGACGGCCTGGTCACCGGAGGGCTGCCCGTCGTGGAGGTGGCGCTGCGCGGCGACCACGGCCTCGACGCCATCGCCCGGCTCGCTGCCCGGGGTGACCTGCTCGTGGGAGCGGGCACGGTGCTGACGACCCGCCAGGCCGACGAGGCGATCGAGCGTGGAGCGGAGTTCGTCGTCACCCCCGGCCTGGATCCCGAGGTCGTCCGGCACGTGCAGTCCGCCGGGCGACCGGTGGTGCCGGGAGTGCTCACGCCCACGGAGGTGCAGACCGCGATCGGTCTGGGACTGCAGCGGCTGAAGCTGTTCCCGGCGAACGTGCTCGACGCCCCGGCCCTGCTCTCGGCGTACCACGCGGTCCACCGTGGGGTGACCTTCATGCCGTCGGGCGGCATGAGCCAGGCCACTCTGTCCGACTACCTGGCACACCCCGCGGTCTTCGCGGTGAGCGGGAGCTGGATCACCGCTGTCGCCGCGGACGGACCGCAGGCGGTGGCCGAGCGTGCGGAGCGTGCCGTCGCGGCGGCCGGCGGGGTCGCGCGGTGAGCGAGGAGGCAGTGGACGTCCTGACGATCGGCGAGGCGCTCGGTCTGCTCGTGCCGGACCGGGTGGGACGGATGGTCCACGTCCGCGGCATGCACCTGACGTTCGGGGGGGCCGAGAGCAACGTCGCGATCGGCGTGGCCCGGCTCGGTGGGTCGGCCGCCTGGCTCGGCCGGCTGGGCGCCGACGGGGTGGGCGAGATCGTGCGCCGTGAGCTCCGGGCCGAGGGGGTGCACGCCCACGTCGTCGTCGACGACGAGGCCTCCACCGCCCTGATGCTCAAGGAGCGCCCCCAGGAGGGCCGAAGCAAGGTCACCTACTACCGCGATCGTCAGGCGGGCAGCCGGCTGAGCCCCGGGGACGTGCCAGAGGGCCTCGTCGAACGCGCGGGCCTGCTGCACGTCACCGGGATCTCGGCGGGACTGGGCGAGTCGCCACAGGCCACCATCGTCAGTGCGATGGACCGGGCCCGCGCAGCGGGAGTGCCGGTGTCCTTCGACGTGAACCATCGCAGCGCGCTCTGGCGTGACGGGCGCGACGCCGGGGCGGCCTACCGGGAGCTCGCCGGCCGTGCCGACGTGGTCTTCGCCGGGGAGGACGCGGCGCGGCTGCTCCCCGGTGAGCACACGGCCGCCGGCCAGCTCGCCGCCATCCACGCCAGTGGTGCGCGATGCGCCGTCGTGAAGTGTGGTGCCCGGGGGGCCGTGGCCTCCGAGGACGGGCGGACCGTCCAGGCCGAGGCCGTCCCGGTGCGCGTCGTCGACACCGTGGGAGCGGGCGACGCCTTCGTGGCCGGCTGGCTCTCCGAGACGATCCGCGGGGCCTCCCTGAGTGAACGTCTGCAGGTGGCGGTGGCGTGCGGAGCGCACGCGTGCACCGGCGAGGGCGACTGGGAGGCGTCGGCCTCCCGGCAGGACCTCGCGCACCTGGCCGCGCCGGGCAGCGACGACGTCCAGCGGTGAGGGCGAGCGGTGTGATGAGGGACGTGCCGTCCCTTTGTGCAGTGCACAACGATGTGTCGAAGGACTTCCACCGCGAGTCGCTCTCGTCGAAAACTCGTGCCGGGCACTGCGCCCAGCACGAGGACATGAACACGGAGAATCGCCTTGGAAACCACTGAACGACGCGGGACGGTCACGAAGATCATCCCCCGCCGCCAGCTCGCTGCTGCTGCCGCCGGACAGTTCATCGAATGGTTCGACTGGAACGCCTACGCGCTGCTGAGCGTGTACTTCGCCTACCAGTTCTTCCCCGAGGACGCCTCGCCCCTGGCGGCTCTGCTCGGAACCTTCGGGATCATGGCCGTCGGCTTCTTCTTCCGCCCGGTCGCCGGTCTGATCGTCGGCCGGATCGCCGACCGCTTCGGCCGCCGCTTCGCACTGATGCTGACCGTCTACGGGATGGGCTTCGCCGCGCTGCTGATGGCCTTCGCGCCGACGTACGCGCAGGTGGGCGTCCTCGCGCCGCTGATCCTGCTCGTGGCGCGGATCATCCAGGGCATCTGCATCGGCGGCGAGTACGCCGCGATGACCGCGTTCGCGATGGAGATGTCACCCCAGGGCAAGCGAGGCCTGGTCGCGGGTGTGCTGAACCTGTTCTCCTTCGCCGGTCAGCTGATGGTCGCCGCGCTCGTGGTCCTCTTCGCCTGGGTGCTGAGCCCGGAGGCGATGACCTCGTGGGGCTGGCGCGCGATCTTCGTCATCGGCGCGCTCCTGTCCGTGCTCGGCGTCTTCATCCGTCGCGGCATGCAGGAGACGGCCGACGTCGAGGCGGTCAAGGAGAAGAAGTACGGGATGTTCGAGGCGATGCGCCAGAACCCCCGCGCCACCGTGCGGGTCGTCGGCATGACGCTGGGGTTCACCGCGATGGTCTACACGTGGGGCACCTACATGCCCGCCTACGCCATGACCTACAAGGGGCTCGACCCGAAGTTCGGGATGCTGGCCACGATGATCAGCCTCTCGATCGCCGTCGCCTCGGCGATCGTCGCCGGCAAGCTGTCGGACCGGTTCGGGCGTCGCGCCACAATGCTGACCGCCGGCATCATCCTGATGGTCGGCACAGTCCCCGCCCTCAACTTCCTCAACGACGAGCTCTGGCGGCTCATCGTCGTGCAGGGCTTCGCGAACATGATCCTGATGCTGCTCCAGGCGAGTGCCATGCCGGCCTTCGCCGAGCTGTTCCCGAGGACCTTCCGGGCCTCCGGGCTGGGCTTCCCCTACTCGCTGACGGTGGGGCTGGTCGGTGGCACCGCGCCCATGGTGGGCACCCAGCTCGCGGCGTGGGGCGCCACGGCGGTCTTCCCGTGGTACCTCGCCGGACTCATGGCGATCTCAGTGGTCTTCTACGCCACCATGAAGGAGACCGCCTTCAAGCCCCTGCCGACGTGATCTCAGCCGCCTGGAAGGACGCAATGCCATGACCGCGGAGGCCGTCGGAACCTCTCGCAACAGCTCCGCCTCGCTGCGCAAGGCCCTCGGGTTGCTGTCCGTCATCGCGGACCAGCAGCCCGGGGGCGCCGGCCTGTCCCTCACCGAGGTGGCCACCGCGGCGGGGCTCAACAAGTCCACGGCGCTGCGGCTGACGGCGCCGCTGCTGGAGGAGAACCTCCTCTCGCGCGACGCCGAGACCGGCCGCTTCCGTCTGGGGCACGCCTGCCTCGGGCTCGGGCAGTCCTACCTCGCGGGGATCGACCTGCGCACGGTGGCCCGGCCTGGCCTGCGCCAGCTGCTGAAGCAGACCCGGGCCACGGTGCACCTGGTGGTCCTCAACGGCAGTGACGTGGTCTACCTGGACAAGGTGGAGAACGAGGCCGTCGTCCGCATGGCGTCGCGGGTGGGGGCGACCATGCCGGCCTACTGCACCGCCGTGGGCAAGGCGATCTTGAGCTTCAGCTCCCCGAGCGTCGTCGAGGAGATCCTCGAGGGCCCCCTGACGCCCCTGACCGAGCGGACCGTCACCGAGCCCGATGAGCTCCGGCGTCAGTTCGCGGCGATCCGACGCGCCGGCTACGCCGTCGACGACCGTGAGAACGAGCCCGAGGTGCGGTGCGTCGCCGCACCCATCCTGGGCGTGGCGGACGAGGCGGTCGGAGCGATCAGCGTCTCGACCCTCACGTCGCAGATGCCGCTGCACCGGGTGCGCGAGGTCGGCGCTGCGGTGGCCGCGGAGTGTGCGCGGATCTCGGTGAGCATGGGCTCGCCCTGGGCGCGTCGCCACGTCGGCGACGCGGCGACGCGTGCTGGGGTCGCCGTCGGCCTCACAGCCTCCTGATCGCCGCCACGAGAACCGCCGCGGCGGTGACGAGGTCCTCCTCGCGCACGACCTCGTGCGCGGTGTGGGCGTCCTCGATCAGGCCGGGTCCGAAGACCACCGACTCGATGCCGCGATCGGCGATCTTGGAGGCGTCGGTGCCGTAGGGCACACCGATCGGTGACCCGTCGCGACCGGCCGCGGTCACGGCGGCACCGAGCGCGTCGGCCAGGCGGCCGCTGCCGACGCGCGGCAGCGCCATGTCCAGCACACGGGGCGCCTCGACGTCGACGGCGTCGCCGAACTGGTCGCGCAGCGTGCGCCCGAGCGTGTCCCAGACCTCCTGGGCGTCCTCGCCGGGCACGGTTCGCCGGTCGATCGAGATCCGACACTCGGCGGGGACGACGTTGGCGCCGTCACCGCCGTGGGCCGCGGTGACCGCCAGCGTGGCGGGGCCGACGAGCTCGTCGACCGGGAGGTCGTGACGGTGCGCCCGGAGCCAGGCGACCACGTCCGCCGCGAGCTCGACGGCGTTGACACCCTGGTCCGGACGCGAGGTGTGGGCCGCCTGCCCGCGGCAGAGGATCTCGCCGCGGACGACACCCTTGTGCGAGACCACGACCTCCAGCCCGGTCGGCTCGCCGATGATCGCGCCCGTGACCGTCCCGATCCACGACTCCTGCAGCAGGCGTCGTACCCCGGCGTAGAGATGCTCCTCGTCGGCGACGTGGGCCACGACCACGTTGACCCCCAGACCCTGGGGGTCGGCGGCGAGGGCGCGGAGCGCCGCGATCTGCGCGACGATCTGGCCCTTGGCGTCACAGGCCCCGCGCCCGCGGACCTCGCCGTCCGCGACGACGGGCTCGAACGGGCTGGGGTGGTCGGCCGGCTCGACGGTGTCGAGGTGGGTCTCGAGCAGCACGGAGCGTTCGGCACCCACGTCGAGGACGCCGACGACGTTGGCCCGGCCGGTCGTGAACTCATCGATGCTCACCGCGACGCCGGGGATCTCACGGAGCAGGTCGGCCACCGCCTGAGCGACGGCGACCTCGCCGAGACCGTCCTCGTGGACGGGCACCGAGTCAGTGGTCCGCGGGTTCACCGATCGGACGGCGATCAGCTCGCAGAGCTCGGCGACGAGGTTCTCCTGATCGATGTGCGCGCGGGCTGGGACTGACACGACTCTCCGTTCCGGGCGGCCGGGCGGCCGACGCCACCGTCCATCATCGGATGCGCCGGGGAGTCGCTCCAGGTGCCGGGGACGATGTTGTGCAGGATGAAACCGGGCTCAGGCGAACTGGGCTCAGGCGAACTGGCTGGTCTCCAGCGCGTCGAAGGCGTCGAGCACCTCGTCCACCGACGGGGTTCGCCGCTCCACGCGCGTGGCCTCGGCCTGGGTGGCCTCCTCGCGCGCACGGCGCAGATGGCGCTTGACCGTGGAGGTGGAGCAGCCGAGACGTTCGGCCAGCTGCTGGCAGGTGTCCTTGGGGTAGGACTGCCGTGCCGCGACGACGGCCTCGTGACTCACCGGCCCGCCGCCGAGGCGAGCGGTGCCGAGCGGTGCCGACGTCGACTGCACCAGGTCGATGCCGAGCTGACGTCGGATCTCCGCCCGGTCCGACTCCGTCGTGCACGCGACGAACCCGGAGACGTCCACCTCGACGACGGCGCGGTACAGGCAGTCCACCAGCATCGGGCACCCGGCGCAGCTGCGATGCGCCACCGCGAGGCGTTCCGTGACGGCCGGGACGGGGCTGGAACCGACTGCCGCCGCCGCGGCGACCTCCTCGAACAGGTCCGGTTCGTGCGCGCACGGCGGAACGTGGTTCTCGATCGCGATCGTCATGGGCTCCCTCCCGGTACGGTCACGCGTGCCGTCACTCTAGAGGTACATCCCCCCGGCCGAGGGTGGTTCGACCGAAGTAGTCGAATCGTCATCGGACCCCGGCTGCTGGGAGGTCGGGAGCGCGAGCCGCATGTTCTGGAACTGAGCCTGGGCCTGCACCTGCTGCGCGTACAGCGCCGCCTGGATGCCGTGGAAGAGCCCCTCGAGCCAGCCGACGAGCTGGGCCTGGGCGATGCGCAGCTCGGCGTCGGTGGGCGACTCGGCGTCGAACGGGAGGCTCAACCGCTGCAGCTCCCCGACGAGCTCGGGCGCGAGGCCGTCCTCGAGCTCGGCGATCGACTGCTCGTGGATCTCGCGCAGCCGAGCCCGGCTGGCGTCGTCGAGCGGCGCGGACTTCACCTCCTCCAGGAGCTGGCGGATCATGCCGCCGATGCGCATGACCTTGGCCGGCTGCTCGACGAGGTCGGACAGGGCGCTGGGGTGCGCGCCCGCGGCCTGCTCGTCGGCCGCGGGAACCACGCTGCCGTCGGGGCCGATGACCTGGCCGGGTGCGGGTGCCTGCTCGTCGGGTGCCGTCATGCGAACAGCGTACGAGAGCCCTCTCACACCGCAGGTCGTGCCGTCGTGGCAGGACCGGACCGGCTCTCAGCGAGAACACAGCCGACTGCTGTTGAAATCCGTCGAGCCGCCCGGTTTCGATGGAGGAATGTCCGAACGCACACGTGATCGTCGCCTCGACGTCGTCAAGGGACTCCTCATCGCCGGGGTGGTCGTGGGGCACTTCCTGGAGACGTCCGGCGGCGCACCGCCCGACGGGTTGTACTCGGGCTGGCACTCCGAGCCGCAGCGCAGCATGCTGACCTTCCTCTACCTGTTCCACATGCCGCTGTTCGTGCTGCTGGCCGGCGTCACCGCGCGAGCGCGGCACCTGGCGCACCGCATCGTGCAGATGGTGACGCTCTACGTCATCCTGCAGGTCGCCTACCTCCTGGCCAGGGGCACCGAGCTCTCCCTCGAGACGCTCGTGCATCCCGTGTACGGACTCTGGTTCCTGCTGGCGATGGGCTGGTGGATCGCGTCGTTGCCGCTCGTGAGTCGTCTGGGTCGGGCGGCGCTCCCCGTCGCCGTCGCCGCGTCCGTCGTGGCCGTCGCGGTCCCGTTCGCCGACGGCGACCTCTTCGCGTGGTCGCGTGCCGTCTGCTACTGGCCGTTCTTCGTCGCCGGACATCTGTACGGCGCGACGATGCTGCGTCGGACGGCGGGTCTGCCGACGGTCGCGATGCTGCCGGCGGTCACCGTCCTGGCCGTCGTGACCGGAGCGGTGGTGACGTCGGGCCTGCACCCGGACTGGTTCCGTGGGGCTGACAACGCGGCCTCGATGAGCGAGTCCCCGGTGCTCGCCGTGCTGGTCCGGGTGCTGTGCCTCGGTGCCGCGGCCGTGTGCTCGTGGGCGGTCCTCTCACTGATCCCGCGACGGCTGGGCCGGGCCGAGAAGCTGGGACGGCACAGCCTCGCGGTGTACGCCCTGCACATCCCGGTGGTGTTCGTGGCTCAGGCGTGGTTCGAGCAAGCGGGTCTGGGTGCGCTCACTGCGACGTTCGCGGCGTTCGCCATCTCCGCCGTCGTGCTCGCCGTGCTGGCGATGCCGGTCTTCGACCGGGTGCTGCGCTCCACCGCCACGACTGTGGCCGACACGGTCGTCCCGACGGAGCGCAGCAGGCCGAAGACCATGGCCGGCACCTGACGCTGCGCCCGTTCGAGGTCTCCCACGCGAACCCGCGACCACTGCGGGTCATCACACGAACCTTCGTCCGTGGGGCGCCGGTCTCGAGCAGTCTCGTGGGAATCCCGGGGGCGCGGGCGGCAGGGCCCCGGTCAGAGGGTCAGCAGGACCTTGCCGGTGTGGCTGGAGTCCTCCAGCACCTGGTGCGCGTCGCGGACGTCCTCCAGCGGGTACGTGGCGTGGACGATCGGACGCACGCGGCCGGAGGCGACGAGCGGCCACACGTGCTCCACCACCCCGGCGACGATCTCGGCCTTCTCCTGTGCGGGGCGTGCTCGCAGGGACGTCGCGGTGACGCTGGCCCGCTTGGCCAGCAGCGCCCCGAGATTCAGCTCGCCCTTGATCCCGCCCTGCAGGCCGATGACGACGAGTCGCCCGTTGGTGGCGAGAGCCTTGACGTTGCGCTCCAGGTACTTGGCGCCGACGATGTCGAGGACGACGTCCGGCCGGACGCCGGCCTCCTTCAGCTCCTCGACGAAGTCCTGCTCCTTGTAGTCGATCGCGAGGTCGGCGCCCAGCTCGCGGCAGAACGCCGCCTTCTCGGCCGAACCCACGGTCACCGCCACGTGAGCGCCGAACGCCGTGGCGACCTGGATGGCGGTGGTGCCGATGCCGCTGGCGCCACCGTGCACGAGCAGCGTCTCGCCCTCGCCCAGTCCGGCGGTCATGAAGATGTTGGACCACACCGTCGCGCAGGTCTCCATGAGTCCGGCGGCGTCGACGAGGTCGACGCCTTCGGGCACGGGGGCCACCTGGCCGACCGGCACGGCCACCTGCTCCGCGTAGCCCCCGCCGGAGAGCAGGCACACCACCTCCTCACCGACGGCGAAGGTGTCCACGCCCTCGCCGAGTGCACTCACCACGCCGGAGCACTCCAGCCCCAGCACCGGGGTGGCACCGGGCGGGGGCTCGTAGAAGCCGCGGCGCTGCAGCAGGTCGGCCCGGTTGACGCCGGCGGCACGGACGTCCACGAGGACCTCGCCCTCCGCGGGCTCCGGCGCCGGGTGGTCCACCACCTCGAGCGCATCGACCTCACCGGGGGTGTTCACGAGTACGGCACGCATGATCCCGAGGCTAGCCCCAGCCTCGGCATCGTCCTGGCCCGCCTCAGGACCCTCTCAGACCCGTACTGCCAGAATGGCGGGATGCGTCTCGCCCTCGTGCAGCTCGCCGCCGACGTCGACTCGGCAGCGAACCGTGCCCTCGTCACCGAGCGCCTGGAGGCGCTGCGGCCGGACGCGCACGACCTCGTGGTGCTCCCGGAGGCGACGATGCACGACTTCGGCGCACCCGATCACGACCTCGCAGCGCACGCCGAACCGATCGACGGCCCCTTCGTCCAGCTGCTCGCGGACCAGGCCCGACGCCTGCGGGCCACCGTGGTGGCCGGCATGTTCGAGCGGACCGACGACCTGCCGTACAACACCCTCGTCGTCCTCGGCCCCGACGGTGATCTGCGTGCCCGCTACCGCAAGATCCACCTGTACGACTCGTTCGGGTACGCGGAGTCGGAGCGGCTGCGCGCCGGCGACATCGTGCCGACGACCGTCGACGTCACCACAGCGGACGGCCACAGCACCACGGTCGGCCTCATGACCTGCTACGACCTGCGCTTCCCCGAGCTCGCGCGCGCCCTCGTGGACGACGGCGCCGAGCTGCTCCTGGTGCCCGCAGCGTGGGTCGCCGGGGACGGGAAGCTGCACCACTGGCGCACCCTCCTCACCGCGCGGGCGGTCGAGGACGTGGTGCACGTGGCCGCCGCAGCACAGGGCGGCCGGCGCTACACGGGGCACTCGCTCGCCGTCGACCCTCTCGGCTCTATCGTGGCTGAGGGGGGCGACGGAGAGGACGACGTGGTGGCAGTGGAGATCGACCCCGACGCGGTGCGCCGTGTCCGGGAGACGAACCCCTCTCTCGCCAACCGACGGATGGGCCGGGGGACGGACCGGAAGTCGGTGCAGCAGTGACGCGTGCGCAGGCCGACCGCTCCGATGCCGGCCGCGCCAAGCCAGGACGTCGCCGTCTCGACACCAACGTCCCGGTCGACTACGACCTGCCCACGCGCACCCCACGGCTCGACTCCCCCGACACCGCCCGGACGGTCATGCTGGGCGTCTTCGCTCTGTGGGTGGTGGGCGTCGTCGGTGCCGGTACCTCGCTCGTCGCGGTCGACGCGCCGGACTGGCTCGTCCGTCCGGCTGCCGCCATGCTGCTGGTCGTGTTCAGCATCGGCCTGACCCACCGCGCGGGCGGCCACATGCGGATCTGGACGGTGTCCGCCACGATCCTCGCCGTCGCCGCCCTGGTCAGCCAGGCCAACGTCCTCATCTCCGCAGCCGCGGCCGTGACGGCGGTACTGGCGGCCACGTGGGCCGTGGTGGTGACCAAGCCTGCCGAGACCGCGGCGGCGTCGCTGCGTGAGTTCGCCGTCTCGATCACCGTCGCACTCAGCGGCACGATCGGCGTCGCAGCCTGGAACGCGCCGGTCAACTACCAGCGCTTCAGCATCGTCGTCCTCGCCGTCTCCCTCGGCCTCGTCATCACGATCGTCTGGGGTCTGGGTGCCGGTCTGCACGGGCTCGGCAAGCAGAACTTCGCCATCCTCATCGGCGTCGCCGCCGTCGCCGTCCTCCTGCTCGCGTACTCCAGCTTCGTCCGCACGCACGGTTCAGAGCTGATCGTCGACGGCTTCACCGATCTCGTGATCTGGATGCGGCAGACCTTCGGTGGCGTGCCCCGCCCCACCGAGGTCCTCGTCGGCTTCCCCGCGCTGGTCGTCGGGGTGGCGCTGAGGTCGCGACGCCGCGAGGGCTGGTGGGTGCTCGTGTTCGCCGTGCTCGGCACCGTCACCGTCACGACCTCGCTGGTCTCCCCGGGCGCCTACCCCACCTACATCGGGCTCTCGACGCTCTACTCCGTGGTGCTGGGCGTGGGCCTCGGGCTCGTGCTCCGCAACGTGGTGCTGCGCCAGCGCTCCCGACGGTCTCGGGCGATGGTGCCGGAGCGTCGCGTCGAGCCTGGCCGACTCGCCCCCTTGAAGTGATGAGAGGATGAGGGTCGGTCCCTGACCCCGGTCGGGGCCCCAGGAGGGGTGCCGGAGTGGCCGAACGGAACCGCCTTGAAAGCGGTCGCTGACAGAAATGCCAGCCGCGGGTTCGAATCCCGCCCCCTCTGCGTGAGCACCTACCGCGTGGACCGCGCGCATGCCGCCGTGCTGTCCGGAGTCCTGCTGATCGCCGCCGGCGTCCTCGCCTTCGTGGCGTTCGTGCTGACGTCGACCGTCGTCGCCGGTCTCGTCGTGGTGCTGCTCCTGGCCGCGGCGTACGCGGTCGCTCGACCCCCGGTGATCGTGCGTCTCGACGCCGACGGTTTCCGGGCTCGGGGCGTCCGCGGTCGCTGGGACGACGTCACCGGTGTGCGGACCGAGGAGAGCACCCTGGTCCTGGAGGGGGAGGGCGGCGCACGGCACCGCATCGGTCTCGCCTCGGTGGGCCGACGCTCGCACGAGCTGGCGCGCGAGGTCCACGACCGGATGAACGTCGCCCGCGGTTACCGGCCCTACGAGCCGGGCGACTGACGCCGTCCGATCGCGAACGGCGCACTCGGGTGGGCAGACACCGTCGAGGTGCGTTCCTCCGAACCCTGACGTCTGCCACCATGGGTGCTGGACGCGCTCGGCGTCCGCACCGGGCCCAGGGGCCACCGACCGCGTTCCGGAGGCCTCGCGCCGGTGCGGTGTCCGACCAGCTCCACCCGGACGGCCACCAGGCCTGCACACGATCGGATGATGCTCTATCAGCGGCGCAGCATCGACGACACCCCTCCCCGCCGAACCGGGCTCACGAGCGTTCCTGACGGCGACGGGAGTCGTGGTCTCGGTACTGGTGGTTCTCGCCGCGGTCCTGCTGATGCGCCCAGGCTCCGCGACGGCCGCGGCCACCGCCTCCGCCGGCCTCCTGGTCGCCGGCAGCGCGGCTGCCACCAGCTGCTTCCTGCGCGCTCGCCGCTCCCTGGGACGGCGCCGTAGCGCGTGGCGGCTGATCGGGGTGGCCGGCCTGATCGTCGTGGTGGGCAACGTGGTCAGCTCAGCCGTCGGTGGCGGCACCGCCGGCCTCTCGACGGCGCTCAACGACCTGTCGATCGCCACCGGCCTGACGGTCTCGATCATCGCTCTGCTGTTGTTCCCCACCGCACGCTCCAGCCGCGGGGCGGCCATCCTCGTCCTCGACGGACTCGTCGCGGGCTCCGCGGTGCTCATCATCGCCAGCGCGCTGATCTACGACGAGCTGTTGTCGAACACCGCCAGCAATGGGCTCGGCGGGGCGACGGTGCTCGTGATCCCCGTCCTCGACGTCGTCGTGGCCACGATCGCCGTGCTGCTGCTGGCCCGTTCGAACGCCGCCGACCGGGCGGTCCTCGCGATGTTCGCGGCGGGCTACCTCTGCTACATGCTGGGCGACCTGAACTACGCGGTCAGCCAAGCCGCCGCCGGATACGTCTTCGGCACCTGGACCGACCTGGGCTGGGTCGCCGGCTACTCGCTCATCGGGCTGGCCGCCTGGGTGCCGACGCGGAACTCCCGGAACGCCCCTGCTCGTCCGAGGACCGCGGAGATCGCCGGCACGGTCACGATCTTCGGGGTGCTGCTGGCCGCCGGAGTCATCCAGACCGCCAACGGGGGCGGGCCGACGTCGAGCGGACGCATCCTGCTGTGGGTGGTCCTGGTGGCCGCTGCGCTGGGTCGAGAGCTCATCATCAGCCGCGGCCTGTACGAGCTGCGGCGCGACCTGGAGCATCGCGTCGCCGACCAGACTGCGGACCTGCGGCACTGGGCCGAGCAGACCCGGGCCCTGCTCGACAGCGTCGCCGACGGCATCTACGGCGTCGACGTCACCGGTCGGATGACGGTCCTCAACCGGTCGGCCCAGGAGATGCTCGGTCTCGACGACTCCGTGCTCGGCACGGCCCACCCGCACGACCTGTTCCACGCCCCGGCCACGGACGGCACGCCGCTCCCGGTCGAGGCGTGCTACGTCACGGACGCGATCAGGCACGCGATCGTCGCCCGCAGCGAGGACGACGTCTACGTCCGCAGCGACGGGTCGCAGTTCGCCGTCGAGATCGCGGCGTCGCCGATCGTGGACGCCACCACCGCCAAAGTCACCGGTGCCGTGGTCGCCTTCCGCGACACCACGGCCCGGCGCGAGGTGGAACGGATGAAGGACCGCTTCCTCTCGGTGGTCAGCCACGAGCTGCGCACCCCCTTGACCTCCATCCGCGGCAGCCTCGGTCTGATCGGCAGCGGCGCCTTGGGCGAGCTGCCCCCGGAGGTCCAGTCGATGGCGAACCACGGCGAGGAGAGCGCCGAACGGCTGGGCCGTCTGATCAACGACATCCTCGACGTCGAACGGCTCACGTCGGGCACGTTCGAGGTGCATGCCGCCGTGTACACCGCGACACAGCTGGTCGAGTCGAGCGTGGTGGAGATGGACGCTCTCGCCCGCGGGGGAGGCATCACGCTCGAGGTGGGCGAGGTCGGAGGTGAGGTCATCGCGGACCCCGACCGAGTGGCCCAGGTGCTGGGCAACCTGGTCGGCAACGCGGTCAAGTTCTCCGACGCCGGCAGCACGATCCGTCTCACGGCAGTGCCCGTCGGCGACGAGGTCGAGTTCACCGTCGCCGACGAGGGCCGGGGCATCCCGGTCGACCGGCTGGAGGACATCTTCGAGCGCTTCCGGCAGGTCGACTCATCGGACTCCCGGCTCGAGGGCGGCACCGGACTGGGGCTGGCCATCACTCGGGCGGTCGTCACCCAGCTGGGTGGCCGGGTCTGGGTGGAGAGCGTCCTGGGCGAGGGAAGCGTCTTCCACTTCACCCTGCCCTCCGCCGAACGACTCGCCGGCCCGCCCGACGGGTCGGGTCAGGAGCCGCCGGAGAAGTCGGCGCTGTAGTACGTCTGCACGTCGACCTGCGTCGACGGCGCGCCCGCACCGTCGGCCAGCTGCGCCATGATCGCGCTGTTGAGCCCGGAGTCGACGTTGGCCGCGCACATGTCCCAGGCGACGATCACCCGGTGCTCGACGGCGGCCTCCATCATCGCGGTGAGCGTGGTGGCGAAGACCCCCGACCCCTGTCCGCCCGGCGGGGTCATGGTGAAGCCGAGGTACCAGATCGCCCCTCGTGCGGCATGGTCCGGATACCGGACCGTGTAGTAGTCCGGGCTCGCCCAGGGCACGGCCTCGAGGTCACGGGCGAGGGTGGACAGCCCGAGGAAGGAACCGTCGTCCTCACTGGTGGCGACCCACTTGTCGATGCGGGGGTCCGCCATCTCCTCGACGAACTCCTCCACGGTCAGCACGTGCCGTGCCGCTGCCGCCTCGCGCAAGGGAGCGAAGGTGGCCTCGTACCAGGGGTAGAGCTCCCTGGCGCGTTCGTCGGGGAGCACCTGGTGGCGCTGCACCAGCACTCCGGGCACCCGAGGTCCCGTCACCGCCGAGCCGGGGGACTCCTCAGCCACGGGCCACCTGCCACGACTCGACCTCGTAGGTGGCGATCGCCAGGGCACACACCGGGCGGTCCTCGCAGTGGACGCCGGCGACCACGCGCTGCGCTGGACCGAAGTCGAGGCCGCGGCGACGCGCCATGTCCTCCAGCGACAGGTCGATGAGCTCCTCGACCGACTCCTGGCTCCCGCTGTGGTGCTCGACGAAGAGTCCGCCGAGCTCCTCGTCGTACACCCAGCCCAGTCCGGCCCAGGCCGACTCGCCGCGGAGCTCCGACCGCGCGGTGGAGACGACGCAGAACAGCTTGTCGCCGTGCTCGGCCTCCAGCGGCTCGTCGCTGACGACGACGTCGCTGCGTGGCGGGACCACCGAGGAGAGCGTGATGAGGTTGAAGTCTGCGACGTTCGCCGCATGGAGGGCGTCGTCGAACGCGGAGATCGGCGTCCTCCCCTCGCCGGCAGAGGTGCGCACGGTGATCTTCAGTCGGCCATCGCTCACCACGGACGGAACCTACGCTCCGCGGTGGACTGGCGCAGTGGGCGCAGCGTCTTCACGGCGTGGAGTCTATCGGCGCGACGGTTCACGGTCCGACGGGCATCGTGCCGGGCGCCTGTCAGAATGGCCTCGGCAGGACAGGTCCACCTGAACTCGGGAGATGGTCGATGACTGCGCCGCTCGCTCTGGTCGTCGACGACGACCCGGACATCCGCATGCTGGTCGAGCTCTCCCTGTCGCGGGTCGGAGGCTGGCGCGTCATCAGCACCGACCGGGGGCAGACCGGCATCGACCTGGCGCGCGAGCACCGGCCGTCGGTGGTGCTGATGGACTGGATGATGCCGGAGATGGACGGGGTGGAGGCGGCGCGCATCCTGCACGCCGACCCGGAGACCGCGGAGATCCCGGTGGTCCTGCTGACGGCGCGCGCGATCCTCGACGACGACGACCCCTTGTGGGGCGATGCCGCCATCCGCGGCATCATCGCCAAGCCGTTCAGCGCACGGACCCTGGCCCGGGAGGTCGAGGCCCTGCTCGGATGGGACGGCGCCGGGCCCGCGTCGTAGCGGGTCCGCGGCCCAGCGGCGGCCGCAGCGGTGCCGGCGTCGGTACGTCGAGCCGCCCAGGTCGCGACCATCGTGGCGCGCGCACGTCGTCGCGACGGGCCGCAGGTGCGAGGGCACCGGGCATCCGTCCGTGGACGGCCCGGTCGGCGCCCCTGCGGTCGTGCTCCCGCCGGTTCGGGTGGAGGCCCGGAGCCCAACTTGTTCACGAGGTGGAGATTTTGAACAAGTTCTGTTCTACTGGTGAGGAAGTCAGATCGCGGGGGGCTTCGCATCGAGGGCCCCGTACCGAACGAGGAGGGGATCACCATGGCGAACCTGAGCAGACTGCCGCTCGTGCGGCAGGACGTCTGGGAGTGGCAGTACGACGGGGCCTGCAGCGGACTCGACTCGGCGGTCTTCTTCTCGCCCGACGCCGAGCGAGGCGCGGCCAAGCGCGAGCGCGAGGCCGGAGCCAAGCGGATCTGCGCAGGATGCCCCGTCATCGAGCAGTGCCGCGAGCACGCCCTGTCGGTCCGCGAGCCGTTCGGCGTGTGGGGTGGCATGACGATGGACGAGCGGAACGCGGTGTACGCGGATCAGCGGTCGGCCGGGCTGCACGAGGCCGGCTGATCCTCGACGGGAGCGCATCGGTGCTCGCCGTCGGCGACGCACTCAGGTGGCGCCTCGCCGCATGGCACCGACACTGGAAGCATGACCACCGTCTCCAGGACCTTCACCGTCACCCCGTCGCCGAGCGACGTGATCGCCTATCTCAAGGACTTCTCGCACGCCGAGGAGTGGGACCCCGGGACGCAGCGTTGCGAACGGCTCGACGACGGTGAGGTCCGGGTCGGCAGCCGATGGCACAACGAGTCCAAGATCGCCGGGATCTCCACCGAGCTGGTCTACGAGCTGATCACGCTCACCGACGACACGATCGTCCTCGTCGGCACCAACGAGACGGCCACCTCCACCGACACCATCACCGTGCGTCCGTCGGGTTCGGGCACCGAGCTCACCTACGAGGTGAACATCGAGATGAAGGGCGCGGCGAAGCTCGGCGAGCCGGCCGTCAAGCTGATCTTCGAGAAGGTCGGCAACGACACCGAGGACGACCTGACCAAGGCCCTCAACGCCCTCTGACCCGCCGGGGGTCACCCCACCTCGATGCTGCAGGGCCGGCCGGCCCTCGGTGTCGGAGGGTCGGCCGGTCCTCGGTGGTTGAGTAGCGCCGAGGGCGACGGAGGAGCTCCTCGGGGCGTATCGAAACCACGTCCCAGGGATGGCAGGGGCGCCGGTCTTGCGACGCGGGGTGGCTTGAGCACGAACCCTGCCGGCGGAGCGAGCTCCGCCCGGGTTCGCTGGCGCTTCACCAGTGGGCCGACTCATGGGTCGGCCGATCTGGTGGGTTGGATGCGGGCCTTGCGGCGCGGGTCGGGCGATCGTGGACGCCTGCCGGCGGAGCGAGCTCCGCCCGGGTTCACTCGCGCTTCACCAGTGGACCGACCGACGGGTCGGCCGACCTCTTCTTCATGGTTGTGGGGCGGAGATGGCGGGATTTGAACCCGCGAGAGGAATCAACCTCAACCCGCTTAGCAGGCGGGCGCACTAGGCCACTATGCGACATCTCCTCGCTGCCGCCGAAGCAGCAACCGGAACAGGATAGCCACCGACACCCTGCCGAGCCGAATCGGGTTCAACGCCCCCGCGAGCCGACGTCGCGCCGCGCTCCGACGGCGCCGAGCACCAGCACCGCCGCCGCTGCACCGACGACCGCGCCCGAGGAGTTGGCGAGCACGTCCTGCAGCGTCGCGAACCGGTTCGGTCGCAGCACCGCCTGACCGACCTCGACGACCACCGAGAGGCCCGCGCCGAGGAGCGACGCCTGCCACCACCGCAGCCTCAGCAGCACCACGCCGAACCAGCCGAGCGGCACGAACAGCAGGACGTTCGCCGCGAGCTCCACCACCGAGTACGCCTCCCACGGGTGGAGGCCCGCCGACGACACGAGCGTCCTCACCGGCCACGACTCGACGACGTCCAGCTCGGCGTCCACCGGCGTGGGCCACATCGCGACGCCGGCCAGCAGGGTCACGTAGAACCCCGCCAGGACGCGCTGGACGGTCATCGATCGCACCCACGGGAGCCTAGACCGCCGGCGCCGCGGAACCGGGACGATCCGCCCGCTCCGTGACCGAACCCACGACGTCCGCGCCGAGAGTGCGCGACGATGGTCCGATGCGAGTCGAGCACCTGCGGTGCGCCGTGATGAATCCGCCGGGCCTGGATGCGCTGCCCGCCCACGTCCTGCTCTGCCACACCGACGACGGCCTCGTCCTCGTCGACTCCGGCCTCGGCACCGCCGACCTGGCCGACCCCGCCCGCCGACTCGGACCGGTCCGGCACCTGCTGCGACCCGACCGGGACGCGCGCCACACCGCACTGCACCAGCTGCAGGCCCGCGGCCACGCCGCCGCCGACGTCGCCCACGTCGTCCTCACCCACCTCGACCTCGACCACGTGGGCGGGATCGCCGACTTCCCGGACGCCGTCGTGCACACGACTGCCGACGAGCACGCTGCAGCCGTCACCTCGCCCGACGTCCTGGACCGGCGCCGCTACCGCCCGGTGCAGTGGTCGCACGGACCACGGTTGCGGCTGCACGACGGCCCGGGCGATGAGTGGCGCTACGGGCTCACCGCCCACGAGGTGCTCCCGGGCATCACCCTCCTGCCGATGCCCGGCCACTCCCGCGGCCACGCGGCGGTGGTCGTCGACGCCGACGACGAGACGATCGTCCACGCCGGCGACGCCGCCTTCGATGCCAGCCACGTGAGCGACGTGAGTCCGAGCGGGCGCCCGCTCGACCCGGTGCGCAGGATCCGCGCGTTCGAACGCGCCGTCGGGCGCGATCAGCGACGCATCACCGAGAACCAGCGTGAGCTCCGCCGGCTCGCGTCGCTGCCCGACGTCCTGGTGGTGCCGGCCCACGACCGCCGGGTGACCGACGCCCTCCTCGGCTGACCTGGTCGACGGCGTCCGTGAGGGTCCCTCGGTCGCCGGGCGGGCGTCGTCGCACCGCGGCCGCCCCGTAGAATCTCAAGAGTTGCTTCCTGCAACGACTTCCTGTCGCGAGAGGACCCCGACCGCAGTGACGTCGCGCGCCCGACAGAACCTCACGTTCGCGGTCCTCACCCTCGCAGTCACGTCGTTCACGCTCCTGCAGTCGCTCATCGTGCCGGTGCTGTCCCTCATCCAGACCGAGTACGAGACCACGCAGACCACGGTCACGTGGGTGCTCACCGCCTACCTGCTGTCCGCCTCCGTCTGCACGCCGCTGCTCGGTCGGCTCGGCGACGCGGTGGGCAAGCGACGGATGATGGTGGTCACCCTCGTGGCCCTCTCCATCGGCTCCCTCATGGCGGCCCTCGCGCCGTCGATCGGCTGGCTCATCGTCGCCCGCGTCGTCCAAGGGGCCGGCGGCGGCGTGCTGCCGCTGTCCTTCGGCATCATCCGCGACGAGTTCGACGAGGTCCGCCGCGGCAGCGCGCTCAGCATCATCGCCTCCCTGGCCGCCGTGGGCTTCGGGTTCGGGATCGTCGCCGGCGGCCCCATCGTCGACGCCCTCGGCTACCACTGGCTGTTCTGGCTGCCGATGCTCGTCACCGCCGTCGCAGCGGTCGGCGCCGCCGTCTTCATCCCGGAGTCACCTGTTCGGACGCCGGGACGCCTCCCGGCGTTCCCGGCCGTCCTGCTCACGGCCTGGTTGCTGTGCGTCCTGCTGCCGATCAGCCAGGGCAACGTCTGGGGCTGGACCGCCCCTCTCACCCTCGGCCTGCTCGCCGTCGGCATCCTGTTCGCCGTCGTCTGGATCTGGGTGGAGCTGCGCGTCGACGTCCCGATGATCGACATGCGGATGATGGGCCGCCGCGGCGTCTGGACGGCCAACGTCGTCGCCGGCGGCGTCGGCTTCAGCATGTTCGCCGCGTTCGGGTTCCTGCCCCAGCTGCTGCAGACGCCGGTCGAGGCCGGGTACGGGTTCGGGGCCACGGTCACCGAGTCCGGGCGACTGCTGCTCCCCTCCGCGGCCGCCAGCTTCCTCGTCGGGTTCTTCACCGCGCGGTTCATCCGCGGCGTCGGCGCCCGCAGCGTCATCGTCACCGGCACGCTCCTGAACGCCGTCGCGTTCGCCTCCATGGCGCTCTTCCACGACGCCACGTGGCAGCTCTACGGCGCCACCCTCGTGCAGGGCATCGGCGGTGGACTGGTGTTCTCCAGCATCGCCAACGTGGTCATCGCCTCGGTGCCTGCGCACCAGACGGGTGTGGCCAGCGGCATGAACGCGAACATCCGGACCCTCGGTGGATCCGTCGGCACCGCCGTGATGGCCGGCGTCGTCACCGCGCAGGTGGGCCCCGGAGGGTTCCCTGCCGAGGCCGGCTACACCGCCGGGTTCCTCGTCCTCGCGGCCGCCATGCTCGCGGCCGCCGTGGCGGGCCTCTTCATCCCCGAGATCCGCGAGCCTGCCGAGACCCCGTGGGAGTGTGCCGAGGACGCCGGGCTCGCGAGCCTGCCGGCAGCCTCGCGCTGACTCGACTCCTCGGGTCGAGCCGCTGGTTCGAGAGCTGGTTTCGATACGGACCCGCCAGCTCCTTCGTCGCGGCGGGTCCTACTCAACCAGCGGGGTCGGCTCAGTCGGGACCGGGGGCGGTTGGATCGGCGGGGCCGGCTCAGTTGGGACCGCGAAGCCTCGCGCGACGGGCAGGAGGCCGGCCAGTCAGCTGCGAGTGGCCGGTGAGACCTTGGGCTCGTCGCTCGAACTGCCCGGGTCCCCGTTGCCGGGCGCGTCGACCGAGATCGTCGCGGGATCAGGGGCCGTCGACGCTCGTGCTGGCCGTTTCGTCGCCGGCGGTGACGGTGATGCTCATCGGCACCTGCCAGGGGCCTCCGGCGGCGACGGCGAGCACGAGAGCGCCGGGTTCGGCCGTCGCCGCCTCGCAGGTCAGCGTCGTCGCCTGAGGTCCACAGCTCCATCCGGCCCCGCTGCCCGACACCTGCGTGCGGGTGCCCATCCGCACCTCCACGACCGGTCGTTCCTTGGCGTTGAGTACCTGGAGGTTCACGGTGCGAGTCGCGGCGTCCTTCGCTGCCGAGAGGGACAACGGTGTCGGTGTCGGTGTCGGTGTCGGTGTCGGTGTCGGTGTCGGTGTCGGGGTGGGGCTGGGTCGCGGTGTCGTCTGGGAGGGCCGGGGAGCTGAGTCACGGGTGGGAGCCGGCTCGGGGTCTGGCCTCGTCGTGGTGGCCGGGGGAGCTGGTGAGGTCGTCGGACCGGGCTGGTCAGCCCGGTCGTCGTCGCTGTCCTCCTCCGGCTCCTCCTTCTCCTCAGGCGATGACTTCTCAGGCGGCGCTTCGGAGCCTGGATCTGGGGCCGGGTCGGCCGGTGCCGACGCCGTCTCCACCGGCTCGGCGTCTCGGGCCTCGTTGACCACGATGGCTCCCACGGCCGCGGCGGCCACGACGACGCCCGCGGCCACGAGTCCGACCGTCGAGGTCAGGACGCCGCCTGCAGCGGACCCGCCGGCGGCTCCACCCGAGGAGCCGGACCCTGCGGCGGGGCCTCCCCCGGGCACCGGAGCTCCGCCGGCGCCCAGGCCGGCTGCTCCGGCGCCGCCCGCGACGGCCGCCTTGGCCGCCGGCGAACCGAACGCCAGCACGCCGGGCACGCCCAGGAGTGCCGGCAGCAGCACCCAGCCGAGATTCGCCGAGATGCCCCCGAGCATCGCCGCTGCCTCACGGCACTCCTCGCACGTCTCCAGGTGGGCGTCCACCTGCGCCGTCTGTCGCTTGCCGAGTCGGCCGCGGTCGTAGGCGGGCAGGAGCTCTCGGGTCCCTCGGCACTCCTCGGAGTCCGTCCCCGCGAGGTGCGCCGAGAGGTAGGCCTGGCGCAGTCCTTCACGGGCACGGTGCGCCAGGGAGGTCACCGCACTCGGCTTCAACCCGAGGGTGGACGCCACCTGCTCGGGTGACTCGTCGTGGATCGTGGTGTGCCACAGCACCGCCTGCCAGCGCTCGGGAAGCGCAGCGA
>JBQGDU010000379.1:0-3765 GCA_052039245.1 Aeromicrobium sp.
AGCCTCGCGCGCTCGTTGTCAGCCGACGCGGGCCGCCTTCGCGAAGTTCTCGTTGATGCTCGTGACGTTGGTGCCCGTCCGCGGGTTGGCCGCATGGACGACCTGACCGTTGCCGACGTAGATGCCGACGTGCGACATGTCCGCGTAGAACACCAGGTCGCCGGGCTGCACGGCGCTCAGCGGCACCTCGCGTCCGGCGGCGAACTGCGGGCCGACGACGCGCGGGATGGAGACGCCCGCGGCTCCCCAGGCTGCCTGCGTCAGACCCGAGCAGTCCCAGGCGTCGGGACCGGTGCCGCCGTAGGAGTAGGCGTCGCCGACCTGGGCCCGAGCGAACTCCACGGCCTTGCCGGCCTTGCTGCTCGCCTTGAGGTCGGACGGCTTGAGCTCCTGTCCGGAGGCAGCGCCGGAGGCCTCGGCCTGGTCGTCGGCGTTCAGCTCCTCGTACTGTTCCTCGACCTCGGCGTGACGCGCCTCGAACGTCGACTGCTCCTTCTTGAGCTTCGCCCGCTTGGCCTTGAGGTCGTCCTGGCGATCCTTCAGTCCGGCCTTGCGGTTCTCCAGGGAGTCGGAGAGGTCGGAGAGGGTCTGCAGCTGCTGGGCCTGGGTGGTGTCGACCGCCTTGGCGGCGATGAGGCCGTCGATGAACTTCTCCGGGTCGTCACTTCCGAGGACGTTGACGGACGCTCCGAGCGGGTAGTCAGTCTGCTGGCGGACGACGGACTCCGCGACGATCTTGCTGTGCTCGTCGTACTCCGCCTGCTTCGACTCGATGTCGGCGGTGAGGGAGCGGATCTCCTTCTGCGCCTCGTCGATCTCGGAGGAGACGCCCTTGAGCTTCTCGTTCACGGCGGAGAGCTCGTGGTAGGCCTCTCGCACGTCGTCGGCGGTGACCTCAGGGTCCGCGGCGGCGGAGCTGGCGATGAGACCGGTGGTCAGGACTGCTGCTGCGGATGCGGCGATCAGGCCACGGGTCCGCGTGATCGTGTTGCGGCGTCGCACACACTCTCCTCTACCTCGTCGCCTACCGGGTGAGCTGACGGGTTCGGGCCAAGGTTGCCCGTCGACGACCGCCTCGCGGCGCTCCTCGATTCACCCCAACATCGTTGGTTCCCCGGTTCGGTGCGGACGTCTTCCCCACGTTCGCGCCGATTCGGCGGTGCATCCGATGCCGCCCAGGTGGGGAGACATACCCCGGATACACAAGGGCCGAGTCTAGGGGGCGCCCTCCGGGTCATCAACCTGCCGTGCACGGCGGCCGTGGATTGTGACGGGAGTCACGTGCCTCAGATGGCCTCGCGGTGCACGGGCGGCGAGGGGACGGGAGTGATGAGTCTCAGGGGCGGCACGAGACCGCCCCTGGCCAGCTCGTCCAGCGCGTCGACCTCCTCCGGATCGAGTCGGACCCCGTCCGGCGGCGAGCCGAGCAGGACGGTGACGACGCAGTCGCCGCACGCGCTCGGGCTGCGGACGAGGCAGGAGTCGCAGTCGATGACGACGGGATCGTGGTGCGTACCAGTGCTCATGTCACGGACGCTAGGTGCCGACCCCGACAGAACCGCCCCGGCCGCTCTGCACGCTCCTCCCTCGCGGGACGCTGTCGGAGGCCGCGCCTAGCGTCCGGTCCCATGACGCCCGCCCGCACCGGCACCGAGCCCCCCGGCACGGCCTACGCCCAGCCGTCCTTCGACGACCTCGGCCGACTGCTGTCCGACGTGACCTTCTGCGTCGTCGACCTGGAGACCACCGGAGCCTCGGCGGCCAAGGGCGCCCGCATCACCGAGATCGGTGCCGTCAAGGTGCGCGGCGGAGAGGTGCTGGGTGAGCTGCAGACCCTCGTGAACCCCGACGAGTCGATCCCCGCATTCATCACCGTGCTCACGGGCATCACCGACGCCATGGTCGTGGCGGCACCCCGCATCGACGAGGTGCTGCCGAGCTTCCTGGAGTTCGCGGCCGGGTGCGTGCTGGTGGCCCACAACGCGCCGTTCGACGTCGGCTTCCTGCGCCACGCGGCAGGAGAGCTCGGCATCGCCTGGCCACGTCCGGAGGTGCTCGACACCGCGGTCCTCGCGCGTCGGGTCCTGCTGCGTGATGAGGTCCGCAACGTCAAGCTCGCCACCCTCGCGCAGCACTTCCACACCGACACCACGCCGGACCACCGAGCCCTGCACGACGCCCGCGCCACGGTCGACGTCCTGCACGGACTGTTCGAACGCCTCGGCCCACTGGGCGTCCACACCCTGGAGGAGGTCCGCACCTACACGTCACGTGTCACGCGGGAGCAGCGTCGCAAGCGGCACCTCGCCGACCACCTGCCCAGTGCACCCGGCGTCTACCTCTTCCGTGACCGCAACGACGAGGTGCTCTACGTCGGCACGTCCAAGGACCTGCGCCGCCGGGTCCGTTCCTACTTCACCGACTCCGAGACTCGCACCCGGATGGGTGAGATGGTGGCGCTCGCGCACCGGGTCGAGGCGGTCGTGTGCGCCACGGCACTGGAGGCCGAGGTGCGCGAGCTCCGACTCATCGCGGCCCACCGACCTCCCTACAACCGACGCTCGAAGTTCCCGGACCGCGTCTCGTGGCTCAAGCTCACCCGCGAGCCGTGGCCGCGCGTCAGCATCGTCAGCCGGGTGCTCGACGACGACGCCGACTACCTCGGCCCGTTCCGTCGGCGCCGGCTCGCCGAGGACGCCCTGGCGTGTCTGCACGACGTCTTCGCCGTCCGGCAGTGCACCGGGCGCCTCCCCCGCACTCCGACCGGGTCACCGTGCGCCCTCGCGGAGATCGGACACTGCCTGTCCCCCTGTGACGGGTCCGTCTCGCGGGAGCGCTACGACCAGGAGGTCCTGCAGGTCCGTCAGGCCATGACCGCCGACCCCGAACGTCTTGTGACCGCGTTGCGCACCCGCATGGGCGACCTCGCCGCTGCGGAGCGTTACGAGGAGGCGGGGCGCTGGCGCGACCGTCTGGCGGCCCTCCTGCGAGGGGTGCACCGGACCCAGCGGCTCCGACAGCTCACCGACCAGCCCGAGCTCGTCGCGGCGGCACCCCATCCCGACGGGTGGGCCGTGCACGTCGTGCGCCACGGACGGCTCTGCGGAACGGGGATCATGCCCCGCGGCACCCTGCCGGGTCCGTGGATCGACACGCTCCTGGCCACGGCCGAGACCGTCTCACTGGGCCCCGGGCCCACCCCGGCAGCCAGCGCCGAGGAGACGGAGTGCGTCCTGCGCTGGCTCGAGACGCCGGGACTCCGGATGGCCCGCGGAGCCTGGCACGCACCTCTCGCCTCGGCGGCCCGGCACCTGTCCCTGCTGCCGGCCTGAGCCCCGTGGCCGCGTCGCCGGGCCGATCGGCCCGGTCAGAGGCCGATGCTGAACGCGTCCTCCAGGTCGTGCTTGCTGAAGGCGCGGTAGGCGATCTGCGTCTGCGTCGCCAGCACGCCGTCGACCTTGTTCACCTGGTCCGCCACCACGGAGGCGACGTCGTCGATCTCGCGCACACGGACCATGGCCACGAGGTCGAGCTCACCGGTCACGGAGTACACCTCGCTCACACCGTCGATGTCGGCGAGCTCGGTGGCGACCTCGCCGATGCGTGAGACGTCGGCGTCGATGAAGACAATCGCAGTGATCACGACGCCAGCCTAGCGCCGGCGACACCGGGGCGGGGAGGGCTCAGCGAGAGGGGGCGAGGTCCTGCGTCGCGGCCGCCCAGGCCGCCAGCACATCGCGAGCGGCTCCGGAGTCGATCGACTCC
>JBQGDU010000380.1:0-5400 GCA_052039245.1 Aeromicrobium sp.
GTAGGCGTCCAGTGCGCGGAACAGCACGGCCACCATGATCGCGGCCCGCATGTTCGGCAGGATCACCTTCCAGAGCCGCTGCCACCACGTGGCGCCGTCGACCTTGGCCGCCTCCAGCATGTCCTCGGGCACCTGGGCGAGCCCGGCCAGCAGCAGCAGCGCCATGAACGGCGTGGTCTTCCAGATCTCCGAGACCATGATCGCGACCATCGACGACCAGTAGTCGCCGAACCAGTTGAAGTCGGTGCTCAGGAACGGGATCCAGCCGTTCACGAATCCGTTGGTGTTGGAGAACGCGAACTGCCAGGCGAAGCCGGAGACCACGGTGATGATGCCGTAGGGGATGAGGATCGAGGTCCGGATCAGTCCCCGGGCGAAGATCAGCTTGTGCATGACCATGGCGAACGCGAAGCCGATGACGAGCTCGAAGAAGACCGTCACGATCATGATGAAGACGGTGTTGAGCGTGTCGCGCCAGAACAGGCCATCGGTCAGCGCCGTGAGGTAGTTGTCCAGCCCCACGAAGGTCCGGTCGTCGGGCGCGGTGAGGGTGTAGTCGAAGACCGAGAGGTAGAGCGCCCGCAGCATGGGGAACGCCGTCACCAGCAGCATCAGCACGATCGCGGGCGCGACCAGCTTGAGGGCGAGCCGGTTCTCGGCGCGGCTGCGGTCGGAGGTCGGAGCCTTCGTGGTGGTGCTCATGGCGCCACCACCTCGCGGGACGGTCGGCGCGGACTCGGTGCCGTGGGGCGGTGTCGGCCTGCTCGCAGGTGCTCGTTCACAGCAGAGCCTCCCCTCTCAGGATGGCGGTGAGGAACTCCGCGGAGCGTTTGGGGGTGGTGTCCGGGTTCACGCTCGTCGGCGGGTGCCAGCGGGACTGCACGGCGTTGGAGATCTGGCTGTAGAAGGCACTCTTGGGGCGGGGGCCGCCCTCGTCGATGCTCGTGGCGTACAGCTCGAGCAGGTCTGACGGGTAGGCGTCCTGCAGCTCGGGGGAGTCGTAGACGCTCTGCCGCGACGGCATCAGTCCGTCGTTGACGGCGAGCGCCGACTGCGCCTCGGCGGAGGTGACGCAGGCGGCGGCCTCCAGTGCCGAGTCGACGTTCTCCGAGAACGCGCCGACGCCGATGTCGATGCCGCCGATCGGGGGCTTGGAGGCCTCGCCCTCGACGGTGGCCGGGTAGCGGGCCCAGCCGAAGTCCTCGAACTCGGCCTCGTCGGCGGGTCCACCGCCCTGGCCGATGAGACCCTCGTAGTTCTTGTAGACGAAGGTCCAGTTGGTCATGAACGACCCCGGGCCGTCCGCGGGGAACATCCGGCCGAGGCTCGTGCCCTCGTTGGACGTGGTGAAGTCCGGCTGGGCGGCGCCGGAGTCGGCGAGCTGCTGGATGACCGTGGCGGCTTCCTTGCCGGCCTCGGAGTCGATCGTCACCTTGGCGTCCCGACCGTCCTCGACGGTGGCCGGGTCGAGGATGTTGCCACCGGCACCCTGGATGAGCGCGTTGATCCAGACCACGTAGGCCTCGTACTTGTTGGCCTGCACACCGACCGTGCCGCCCTCGTCGGCTGCGGCGTCGATGACCTGCTTCCAGGTGACGGGCTGGCTCATGTCCAGGCCGGCCGCCTCGGCGAGCGACTTGCGGTACCAGAGGACCTGCGTGTTGGCCCACTGCGGGGCGGCCACCACCTGGTCGTTCCACTGCACCGTCTCGGCGGCACCGGCGAGGACGTCGTCGTCGAGCACCTGGTCGGCGAGATCACCCTCGAACGGCTCGAGCCAGCCGGCGTTGGCGAACTCCGGCACGAAGACCGGATCGAGGCTCATCAGGTCGGTCTTCGTGTCGCCCGCGGCGAGGCGTCGAGCCAACTGCGTGCGCTGGTCGGTGGCGCTGGCCGGCAGCAGCTGGATGGCGATGTCGTAGTCGTCGGTGCTGCACTGCTCGGCGAGCTCGGTCAGCGTGTCCTGACCATCGGGGTTGATGTACCAGTTGAGCGTGGGCTTGCCGTCGGAGCTGCCACATCCCGCGAGCACACCGAGTGCGAGTGCACCGGCGACCGCGGCCGCGGCGATGCGCGGTCGGTGTCGATTGCTGGGCCGCATCGTCTCGCCCTTCCCTGTGACTGCCATCACGTGCAGTCGCAACCTACGCTCATCGTCAGTTCAGCCGCAAGGCGCCCTCATGGCAGCCGGCACCAGGCCGTCGTGTCGGCCGGGAGGGTGTCGTCACGGACCGGTCCGGACGCGACGAGGACCTCGGCGCCATCGGGCAGTCGGACGTCCTCGGCGCCGCAGTTGGCCACGACGTGGACCCGCTCGCCGCGGGGCGTGGTGACGACGAAGGAGACGGTCTCGTCGGGAGCGTCGTCGACCCACGTCAGCGATCCGCGCCCGGCCTCCAGCTCGCGACGCAGACGCAGCAGCGTCCGGTACAGCTCGAACGTCGAGCCCTCGACACCGCGCTGCTGGTCGGGGGAGAGGTCGGCGTACGCCGGAGGCTGGGGCAGCCACGTCGTGTGTCCCGGGCCGAATCCGAGCGTCGGCCCGTCGGCGCTCCACGGCACCGGGACCCGGCAACCGTCCCGGCCGCGACGGGTGTGACCGGAGCGCTCCCACATCGGGTCCTGCAGGGACGCGTCGGGGATGTCGGTGGCCTCGGGCAGTCCGAGCTCCTCGCCCTGGTAGAGGTAGGCCGAGCCCGGCAGGGCCAGCATGAGCGCGGTGGCGGCCCGCGCCCGTCGCAGCCCGAGCGCGGCGTCCGGCTGCGGGTCCTCAGGGCCGATGCCCTCCGGTGGCGGCTGCCCCGAGACCTGCGGGTACCCGAGGCGGGTGGCGTGCCGGACGACGTCGTGGTTGGACAGCACCCAGGTCTGGGGCGCTCCGACGGCCTCGGCGCTGCGCAGGGACTCCTCGATGACCTCGCGCAGGTCGGGTGCGAGCCAGGGCGTCATGAGGAACGCGAAGTTGAACGACTGGTGCAGCTCGTCGGGGCGGACGTACCGCGCGAGCGCTTCGGCGGGTTGCACCCACGCCTCGGCACAGAGGATCCGCTCGGCGTCGTCGCGCCACCGCTCGTCGGATGCGCCGTAGGACTCCGTGAGGCGACGCCAGCGGCGGTAGATCTCGTGGACGCCCGGCTGGTCCCACATCGGCAGGTCACCCGTGGCGTCGACGTTCGGGTCGAGGGACAGGTCCGCGTCGGGCAGGCCGTCGGCCTTGACCAGGCCGTGGGCGACGTCGATGCGGAAGCCGTCCACGCCGCGGTCGAGCCAGAACCGCAGGACCCCGTCGAGCTCGTCGTGGACCTCGGGGTTCGTCCAGTCGAGGTCCGGCTGCGTGGCGTCGAACAGGTGCAGGTACCAGGTCCCGGGCTCTCCGGGGACCTCGCTCCAGGCTCGGCCGCCGAACTTGCTGACCCAGTTGTTCGGTGGCCCGTCAGGGCTGTCGCGGAAGACGTACCTCGCGCGCTCCGGGCTGCCGGGCGGTGCTGCGAGAGCCTCGTGGAACCAACGGTGCTCGCTGGAGGTGTGGTTCGGGACGACGTCGACGATGACCCGCAGGCCGAGCGCGTGGGCGCGGGCGACGAGGGCGTCGGCGTCGGCCAGCGTGCCGAAGATCGGGTCCACGTCGCGGAAGTCGGCGACGTCGTAGCCGGCGTCGTTCTGCGGTGAGACGTAGAACGGCGACAGCCAGAGCGCGTCGACGCCGAGGTCGACGAGGTGCTCCAGACGCGACGTGATGCCTGGCAGGTCGCCGACGCCGTCGCCGTCCGCGTCGGCCCACGAGCGGGGGTAGACCTGGTAGATGACGGCGTCGCGCCACCACTGCTGCGTGGTCATGGACGAGCTCTCCCGAGGTCGTGGGGTCCGGTCGAGACGACGCTACCCAGCCAGCGGGGCCGGGTCGACGCAGGCCCGGTAGTTTGTGGGCCATGTCCCAGCGCACCCTTGTCCTGCTCAAGCCTGACGCCGTCCGCCGCGGGCTGGTCGGCCAGATCCTCTCCCGCTTCGAGGCCAAGGGTCTGACGATCGTCGCGATGGAACACCGCTCGATCGATGCCGAGATGGCCGACGCCCACTACGCCGAGCACGTCGAGCAGCCGTGGTACCCGCCGCTGCGCGAGTTCGCGACGTCCGGGCCGCTCGTCGCGCTCGTGCTCGAGGGCGACGAGGCCATCTCCGTGGTCCGCGCGCTCAACGGCGCCACCGACGGCCGCGCCGCGGCGCCGGGCACGATCCGAGGCGACCTCTCGCTCTCCAACCGCGAGAACCTCGTCCACGCGTCCGACTCCGAGGAGTCGGCGGCCCGCGAGATGGCGCTCTGGTTCCCGGGTCTCGGCTGACCGACCGACCACCCGACCGACGTCGTGGAGCGGCGGTAGGGGATGACTGCGGGCCGGTGGGCCGCCGTGGTCGTCTGCTCGCTGCTGGCGGTGCTCTTACCTCCTGGGCTCGGCCAACGTCGCGATCGGTGCGTTCTCCACCGACCCCGCGACGGACCCGCACGGCTACTCGGTCGTCTTCGGCTTCCTCGTCTGCGCCCTGTTCGGCCCGCCGCTGTTCGCCGTGCTCCCGCTGGCGGCACGGCCCGAGCGGCGACGGGCGTGGACGAGGGCGAGCCTCGCGGCCCTCGTCGTGCTGGTGGGCGGCGCCTTCCTCGTGCTCCTGCTCGGCTCCTGAGGCGCGACGCCTCAGATCGCCTCCGGGCCGCCTGGATCCTCCGGTGGCACGTCGGACGGCCCGGCCCACGGAACGTCCAGATGGGCGAGCACGGCGTGGAACCGGCCCCGCACCTCCTCAGGCAGCCAGACGACGTCGTGCGACTGGGAGGCCAGCTCGACCGGCTCGGTCAGCGTGACGGCGTCGATCGCCTGCCTGGGCGCGTCCTTGCCCCCGGCGCCCACCGGCTCGAGCTCGACGAGCGTCACCTTCAGGCTGACCGGGACCTCGTTGCGGTTGACCACCCCGACGCCCCAGAACTCCGAAGGATCGAGCGTTGCGTGCTGGGACATGTCCACCATGAGCGCCTCGACCGGCGCGGTCGTGTCCGAGAGCCCGACCTCCTGCACGTCGGCGAGCGCGATGTCGACGCCTCGCACGTTGCGAGCGCCCATGCCGTGGAAGTGGAGGACGTCGACGGCGGACTGCCCGGGCGGCGCCACCACGGCGCCACGGTCGATGCCGAGCACCGTGCCGACCTCGACGTCCGGCATCTCGCGACCGTAGACGTCGACGGCCGTGAATCGGAGCACGGGCCGTAGGCCGACCTCGGTGGTGTTCTGCAGCGTCACCGTCTGGTCGAGTGCGCCGTCCTTGCCGCGCGGGGCGTAGGAGACGCGGACGCCGGGCTTGCCGCGGCGGGAGAACAGACCCATGGATCCGACCCTAACGTCCTCCTCCGCC
>JBQGDU010000381.1:0-3986 GCA_052039245.1 Aeromicrobium sp.
GGCCACCGACCGCCTGAGCCGGTCCACGAAGTCCGGCGCGAGCGTGGAGAGGTCGAAGAGCTCGTCGTCGTAGGGCGTGAACGTCGCGCTGGAGGACCGGGTCCAGGACCCGTCGCCGTAGTTGTCAAAGGCGTACTTCGACCCGACCGGGACCTTCGCCGTGGCCGAGTACTGGTAGACGTCCAGACCGTAGACCTCCGAACCGCCGTTGGAGGCCTCCAGGCTGGAGACCAGGTCGTCCCACTGGGCCTGGGTGAGGAGGGTGTCGACGACCTCGGTCGATGACGTCGCCGCCGGGGTCTTGGGGCTGATCGTCGGTGCGGTCACCCGGTCAGCGGAGTTCGACGACGCGACGAAGGCGAGGACGCCGATCACGAGGACGCCGCTGACCGCCATCGCGGCGACGACGCCACCGATCACGGCGGCGTTCCGTGGACCGGATGCGGTGGCGGGAGGAGCGCTTGCTGGGCCACGCATCGGGACGCCTGGGGCGAACCCGCCCTGCACCGGTGCGCTCCCCTGCCCGGGTCTCGGCCCGACGGGTCGACCCTGCACTGCTGGAGCCGGACGCCGATCGATCAGGTCCCGCACGATCATCGCGAGGTCGCCCTTGGTGGTGGCGGCCTCCACGTGGGACAGCCGAGTGGCCCGGTCCGCCGCCGTGATCAGACCGCGAGCGAAGGCGTCGTCGACCTGCCGGCGGGTCCGTCGACGATCGCCACGTCGGGCGCGAGCGGGGTTGCTGATGGCGTCCACGGCGTGACCCTATCGGGACTCAGACGGGGTTGCCGTCGGTGTCGTAGGTCCGAGTGCGGGTGGCGGGGTCGTCGTCGCCCTTGACGAAGACGGAGACGACGGCCCCGTCGCCGAAGTCCTTGACCGACAGCGCCATCGAGCGGTAGGTCGCGAACTCCAGGTCGTCGAGAGCGCGCAGCGGCAGCTCGCCGACGACGTCCGGTTCGATCGTGGCCAGATCGACGGTCTGCGGTGCTTCCGCGGACGAGGAGCTGCTGCTCCACTCACCGTCGGTGAGCGTCCAGGTCCGGCTCGCCTCCCCGTCGGGCACGAGCGCATCAGCGGAGTCCTCACCCACGATGAGGTCGTAGACGACCGTCGTACCGGCCTCGCGCTCGAGACCGTCGACGAGATCGGTCCACGCCTCGGCCGTGAGGTGACCCGGCACCTCGGGGCGGGCCGCGGTGGAGGACGTCTTCGTCTCTTCTCCGTCGGCCTCGCCGTCTCGCTCCGAGCCGACACAACCGGAGAGGGAGACCAGTGCCACCGCCGCGACGACCAGGAGCGGGGCACGTCGTCGTGATGCCCGTGGCAGCAGCGGATCTCTCACGTGGAGCACAGTAGCGCCCGGTCACCGGCAGCACCGCCTCGGCGCGCTCCGGTCCCCCGAGGGAGTCTCGCCGAGGGCTCGACCCTCAGGCGTCGATGGCCTCGGCGTCGAGGTCGTAGGCGCTCTGCACGATGAACTCCTTGCGCGGCGCCACGTCGTTGCCCATGAGCAGCTCGAACATCTCCGTGGCGCGTTCGGCGTCGTCGACGGTGAGACGCCGCAGCGTGCGATGCCGCGGGTCCATGGTGGTCTCCGAGAGCTGGTCAGCGTCCATCTCGCCGAGGCCCTTGTAGCGCTGGATGGGGTCCTTCCAGCGGACGTTGCGCCGCTTGAGGTCGGCGAGCATCCGTTGAAGCTCGGCGTCGGAGTACGTGTAGATGTACTTGTCCATCCCCTTCTTGGGGTTGGAGAGCTCGATGCGGTGCAGCGGCGGGACGGCGGAGAAGACGCGTCCCTGCTCCACCAGCGGTCGCATGTAACGGAAGAACAGGGTGGCCAGCAGACAGCGGATGTGCGCTCCGTCGGAGTCGGCGTCGGCCATGAAGATGACCCGTCCGTAGCGTGCTGCGTCGACGTCGAACGTTCGGCCCGACCCGGCTCCGACCACCTGGATGATCGAGGAGCACTCGGCGTTCTTGAGCATGTCGCCGACGCTGGCCTTCTGGACGTTGAGGATCTTGCCTCGGATGGGCAGGAGCGCCTGGAACTCCGAGTCCCGGGCGGACTTGGCCGTGCCGAGAGCGGAATCACCCTCGACGATGAACAGCTCGCTGCGCTCGGCGTCGGAGGAGCGGCAGTCGGCGAGCTTGGCCGGCAGCGCGCTGGACTCCAGTGCGTTCTTGCGACGCTGGTTGTCGCGCTGCTGCCGAGCCATGAGGCGCGTGCGCGACGCGCCGACGACCTTCTCCATCACCTGGCGGGCCTTGGCCTTCTGGGCGGCCTTGGTGGACGTGAGGAAGGACTTGAGCTCCGCCGCGACCACCTTGTTCACGATGCGGGTCACGGCCGGAGTGCCCAGCACCTCCTTGGTCTGACCCTCGAACTGTGGTTCGGCGAGCCGGACCGTCACGACCGCGGTGAGCCCCTCGAGGACGTCGTCCTTGATGACGTCGGGGTCACCGGACTTCAGCAGCCTGGTGGTCTTGAGGACGTCGTTGAAGGTCTTGGTGAGCGCACGTTCGAACCCCTGGACGTGGGTGCCGCCCTTGGGGGTGGCGATGATGTTGACGAACGAGCGCAGGGTGGTCTCGTAGCCGGTGCCCCAGCGCACCGCGACGTCGACGGCCAGGTCGCGTTCGGTCTCCTGCGGGGTCATGTGGCCCTTGTCGTCGAGCACCGGGACGGTCTCGGTGAACGTGCCCTCGCCCTGCAGACGCAGGACGTCGCTGACCGGTTCGTCGTCGCTGAGGTAGTCGCAGAACTCGGTGATGCCTCCCTCGTGCAGGAACGACTCCTCACGAGGCTCCTCACCACGCAGGTCGGTGATGACGATCTGCAGCCCGGGCACGAGGAACGAGGTCTGGCGAGCGCGGTTGACCAGCTCCTCGTAGGAGAACTCAGCGGTCTTGATGAAGATCTGCGGGTCCGCCCAGTAGCGCACGCGAGTGCCGGTGACCGTCTTCTTGACCTTGCCGGCCTTGCGCAGCGTGTTGTCGCCGGTGAAGTCACCGGTGGGGCCGTCCTCGGCGAAGACACCGGGCTCGCCACGGCGGAAGGACATCGCCCACGTGGCGCCGCCCTTGTCCACCTCGACGTCCAGGCGGGCGGACAGTGCGTTGACGACGGAGGCGCCCACACCGTGCAGACCACCGGTGGCGTTGTAGGAGCCGCCGCCGAACTTGCCCCCCGCGTGCAGCTTGGTGAAGACGACCTCGACACCGCTCAGCCCGGTCTTCTTCTCGGTGTCGACCGGGATGCCGCGCCCGTTGTCGGCCACCTCGACCGAGCCGTCGGCGTGCAGGGTGACCTCGATGCGCGTGCCGTGCCCCCCGAGCGCCTCGTCGACGGAGTTGTCGATGATCTCCCACAGGCAGTGCATGAGACCGCGGGTGTCCGTGGAGCCGATGTACATCCCGGGACGCTTGCGGACGGCCTCGAGCCCCTCCAGGACGAGCAGGTTCCGAGCGTCGTAGGTGGACACGGCTGACGGCCTCCAGGAGTGGGTGTGGGCAGGCGGGATCGCCTCATCTCCCAGCGTAGTCAGCCGCTCCGACAGGGGCTCTCAGACACGCGGGAGCCAGCGTGGCGTCGTCGGTTTGTCTCCTCCAGGCAGTATCTATGTCGTATGTCACCCAGCCCGGCGCGGAACATCGCGACGTGGTTGGATGTTGATCCAGACATCACCCGCCCACAAGAGACAAGCTCCGACGAAATGAGGTCACCATGGCAGCAGTTGCCGAGCTGCGCGGTCTGAACGCGACCGATCGGTGCGACCGTTGCGGAGCACAGGCGTACGTCCGCGTCGAGCTCGAGGGTGGTGCGGAGCTTCTGTTCTGCGCCCACCACGCCCGCGAGCACGAGGAGAAGCTGCGTGAGGTGGCCGTCGCCATCCACGACGAGAGCGGTCGCCTGGACGAGTCGTCCACCGAAGCCTGATCCCCCAACACGACGAAGGGGCCGACCTGTTGGTCGGCCCCTTCGT
>JBQGDU010000382.1:0-4008 GCA_052039245.1 Aeromicrobium sp.
GATGGAGTTCTCGACCTCCGCGCGCAGCAGCTCCTCGTTGGCGGTGATGCCGTCCACGCAGCGCGCCGCGAGCACCAGCATCGCCTCGCGCATGCGGTACGTGCCGACCGACAACGAGTAGCAGATGACCGGCTCGAAGGCGTTGAGCTGGAGCTGACCGCCCTCGGCGGCCATCGTCACGGTGAGGTCCATGCCGATGACCTGGAACGCCACCTGGTTGACCACCTCAGGGATCACCGGGTTGACCTTGCCGGGCCTGATGCTGGAGCCGGCCTGCACGGCGGGCAGGTTGATCTCGTTGAGTCCGGCACGCGGTCCGGACGACAGCAGACGCAGGTCGTTGCAGATCTTGCCGATCTTGACCGCGACCCTCTTCAGGGTGCCGGAGAGCTGCACGAAGGACCCGCAGTCCTGCGTCGCCTCGATGAGGTCGACCGCGCTCTCCAGCGGCAGGCCGGTGATCCTGGCCAGGTGCTCGCACGCGACGGGGACGTAGCCGACCGGTGCGTTGAGCTGCGTACCGATCGCGGTGGCGCCCAGGTTGATCTCGTGGAGCATCGCGACGGCCTCGCTCAGCCGGGAGCGGTCCTCGCCGAGCATCACGGCGTAGGTGTTGAACTCCTGCCCCAGGGTCATCGGCACGGCGTCCTGCAGCTGCGTCCGGCCCATCTTCAGGACGCCGCGGAACTCCTCCGCCTTCGCCGCGAACGACGCCTCGAGCACCTCCATGGCCTCCAGCAACGCGTGGGTGGCCTTGATGATGGCGATCTTGACGGCGGTCGGGTAGACGTCGTTGGTGGACTGGCTGAGGTTGACGTGCTCGTTGGGGTGCAGGAAGGCGTAGTCACCACGCTCGCGTCCGAGGATCTCCAGCGCCCGGTTGGCGATGACCTCGTTGGCGTTCATGTTGGTGGACGTGCCCGCCCCACCCTGCATGACGTCGACGACGAACTGATCGTGCAGCTCCCCTGCCCGGATCTCCTCGCACGCCTGCTCGATCGCCCGGAACCTCTCGTCGTCGAGCAGCCCCAGCTGATGATTGGCGCGCGCGGCCGCCTCCTTCACCGCCGCGAGGGCCTCCGCGAGGAACGGGCTGTCCCCGATGGGCACGCCGCTGATCGGGAAGTTCTCCTGCGCCCGCAGCGTGTGGATGCCCCAGTAGACGTCAGCCGGCACCTCGAGGAAGCCGATCAGGTCGTGTTCGGTGCGGGTGGGCAGCTCGGCGGCGTTCATGCAGGGTTCTCCTCGGGCGCGGACGTCATGGTGGCGTCGTCACCCCGCGAGGATCACCCCGGCGTGACCACGACCACACCATGCAATCACAGGCTGTGCACGACCCGGGTCAATCAGCGGATCGCGTCACGCGATGCGTGTCATCCACCCGTGCGAATCAGCGGCGCGCCCGTACTGCAGGTCGACCAGGGCAGTGCGGATGTCCATGGTGACCTTCCCGGCCTCACCGTCCCCGGCGAGTGCCTGCCCACCGTCCCACTTCAACGCACCCACGGGGGTGACGACGGCGGCGGTGCCGCAGGCGAACACCTCGGTGATCGTGCCGTCGGCCGTACGGGAGCGCCACTCATCGTTGCTCATCCGACGCTCCACGACCGCGTGGCCGAGATCGCCGGCGATCTGCAGGATGGAGTCGCGCGTGATGCCCTCGAGGATCGAGCCGGACAGCTCCGGCGTCACGATGGAGCCGTCGGACTGCACGAAGAACAGGTTCATGCCGCCGAGCTCCTCGATCCACCGGTGCTCCTCGGCGTCGAGGAACGCCACCTGAGCACAGCCGTTCTCGATGGCCTCCTGCTGCGGCAGCAGGCTCGCGGCGTAGTTGCCGCCGCACTTCGCCGCACCCGTCCCTCCCGTGCCCGCACGCGCGTAGTGCTCGGAGAGCCAGATGGAGACCGGCTTCACCCCACCCGGGAAGTACGCGCCCGCCGGGGAGGCGATGACGCTGTAGGTGACGTGCTTGGCCGGACGCACCCCCAGGAACGCCTCGGAGGCGAACATGAAGGGACGCAGGTACAGGCTCGTCTCACCCCCGTGGGGCACCCAGGCGCGATCGGCCTCGACCAGGTCCCGGATGGAGCCGAGGAACCAGTCCTCCGGGAGCTCGGGGAGCGCGAGACGGTGCGCCGAGCGGCGCATGCGCTGGGCGTTCTCCTCCGGACGGAACAGCCAGATCGAGCCGTCGGCGTGCGAGTACGCCTTGAGGCCCTCGAAGATCTCCTGCGCATAGTGCAGGACGGCGGTGGCGGGGTCGAGGGAGAGCGGCCCGTACGGCACCACGCGCGCGTCGTGCCATCCGGCGTCCGGAGTCCACTCGGTGAGGAACATGTGGTCGGTGAAGCTCGTGCCGAACCCGGGGTCCGCGAGGATCGCCTCCCGCTCGGACGTGCTCCGAGGCTCGGAGTGGGGATCTCGTCGGCTCTGGTACGGCTGGGTGGTCATGGGGGTCACGGTACTTCCTTGCTGGCTCGGGTCGGCAGGGCACGGATCAGCCCGCGCGTACCTCCCCGGCCACGCGCGACGCGATGGCCTCCCCCACCTCCTCGGTGGTCCGCGGACCCGTGCGTTCGGCGATGTCGGCCTCGACGGCGCGGTTGATGCGCGCCGCGGCCTCGGGATGGCCGAGGTGGTCCAGCAGGAGGCCCGCGGAGAGGATGGCGGCCGTCGGGTCGGCCTTGGACTGTCCGGCGATGTCGGGGGCGGAGCCGTGCACCGGCTCGAACATGCTCGGCGCCGTGCGGTCGGGGTTGACGTTGCCGCTCGCGGCCAGCCCGATGCCGCCGGTCACGGCTGCCGCGAGGTCGGTGAGGATGTCGCCGAACAGGTTGTCGGTGACGATCACGTCGAACCGTGAGGGGTCCGTGGCGAGGAAGATCGTCGCGGCGTCGACGTGCAGGTAGTCGACGCGGACCTCCGGGAACTCGGCGGCCACGGCGTCGACCGTGCGGCTCCACAGGTGCCCCGCGTGGACGAGGACGTTGTTCTTGTGCACGAGGGTCAGCTGCTGCCGCGGGCGCGCCTGGGCCCGGGCGAAGGCGTCCCGCACGACGCGCTCGACGCCGAACGCGGTGTTGAGGCTGACCTCCGTGGCCACCTCCTGCGGCGTGCCAACGCGGATGGCCCCACCGTTGCCGACGTAGGGCCCCTCGGTGCCCTCGCGGACCACGACGAAGTCGATGTCACCCGGTTCGGCGAGCGGAGTGGGAACGCCCGGGAAGAGCCGACTCGGCCGAAGGTTGACGTAGTGGTCCAGCTCGAACCGCAGCCGCAGCAGCAGCCCACGCTCGAGCACTCCCGACGGCACCCCGGGGTCGCCGACGGCGCCCAGCAGGATGGCGTCCTGACCACGGATCTCCTCGAGCACCGCGTCGGGCAGCGTCTCCCCCGTGGCGTGCCAGCGGCGCGCCCCGAGGTCGTACTCCGTGGTCTCGAAGCTGAGGTCGTGGTCAGCGGCGACGGTCCGCAGCACCGCGAGGGCCTGGGCCGTCACCTCGGGGCCGATGCCGTCACCAGGGACGAGGGCGAGGGAGTATGCGGTCATGATCCGATCCTAGGATGGATGTCTCATCATCCGGGAATCCGATCCCGAATGATGGACACCTCGTGGCGGGGCGCCCGACTCGGTCGGCACCCCGCGCACGAGACGCCGGTCGCGTCAGTTGTCGTCCGGACGGTCGACGGGCTCGACATCGATGACGGACGCGTCCTCGCGCAGATGGGCTGGTCCCCACTCGATGGGTGTCTGGTTCATGATGGTGCTTCCTCTCGGTCTGGCACGCGGACGTGCCGTTCAGCTGATGGATCGGGCGGGATCGACGGTGGGGACCGACGTCCGCCGGGGCCACGGGCCCGGTGATCGACCGAGAGGTGAGAGAGGGATCGGGTGAGATCCACTGTCCCTGCGGCGGAACGTCGGGCCAACGCCTGAACTCCGCGGCAGGGGCGGCCCTATGAGGCCCTACCGCGGCAAGCGACGAGTACGAGCTGCTTCCGCAT
>JBQGDU010000383.1:0-8696 GCA_052039245.1 Aeromicrobium sp.
GACGCCGGAGCTCGGCCACCGCGGCCGGCACGACACCGGCGACCAAGCCGGCTCGACCGGCGTGGACCGCTCCCACGAGACCGGCGTCGACGTCGGCGAGGAGCACCGGGACGCAGTCAGCCACCCGCACCAGCAGCGCGAGGTCGCGGACGCCGGTGATCGTGGCGTCGCAGACGGGCACCGTGCCCGAACCGTCCGAGCGGTGGCGGTCGACCGCGACGACGTCGGCGCCGTGCACCTGCGACATCGAGCTCAGCGCGTCGACACCCAGGGCCTCGGCGACCAACGCATGGTTGGCCACCACGTTGTCCATCGAGTCACCCCCGGCACTCCCGAGGTTCAACGAGGACCGTTCCCCCTCGCTGACGCCGCCCTCACGGTCGGTGAAGGCGACCTCGAGGTCACCGATCGTCTCGTGGTACCAGAACACGCTGCGAGGGTAGCGAGCAGCTCAGCGCAGGAAGTCGGGGATGTCCAGGTCGTCGCCGTAGGGAACCTCGCGCGGCTCCGCCGACGGCGAGGGAGTACCTCGCTGCGGCTCCGGCGTGCTCTCACGTCGCGGCGGCTCGGGGACCTCCTGGCGGTGCGCGCCGGCCCCGCTGGCACCGGACCCGTCACCCGACGACGAGCCAGGCGTCGCGGACGAGGTCTCGCTCGCCTTGTCGGGCTGGTCCTTGAGCAGAGCGGGCTGGGAGGCGTCGCGCGCCTTCGGCTCCCCGCCGTCGAAGCCCGCCGCGATGACCGTGACCCGCACCTCGTCGCCGAGGGCGTCGTCGATGACGGCGCCGAAGATGATGTTGGCGTCCTGGTGGACGGCGTCGCTGACGAGACCGGCCGCCTCGTTGATCTCGAACAGGCCGAGGTCGGAACCGCCGGAGATGGACAGCAGGACGCCGCGGGCCCCCTCGATCGAGGCTTCCAGCAGCGGACTGGAGACCGCCATCTCAGCAGCTGCAGCGGCTCGCTGCTCGCCCCGTGCCGAACCGATGCCCATGAGCGCTGATCCCGCGTCGGACATGACCGACTTGACGTCGGCGAAGTCGAGGTTGATCAGACCAGGCGTGGTGATGAGGTCGGTGATGCCGGAGACGCCCTGGTGCAGCACCTGGTCGGCCTGGCGGAAGGAGTCCAGCAGGCTGACGTTGGGGTCGCTGATGGAGAGCAGTCGGTCGTTCGGGATGACGATGAGGGTGTCCACCTCGTCGCGCAACGCCTGGATGCCGTGATCGGCCTGCGAGGAGCGGTTGCGTCCCTCGAACGTGAACGGCCGGGTGACGACGCCGATGGTGAGCGCGCCGAGCGAACGGGCGATGCGGGCCACGACGGGCGCACCCCCGGTGCCCGTGCCGCCACCCTCGCCCGCCGTCACGAAGACCATGTCGGCGCCCTTGATGGCCGCCTCGATCTCCTCGGCGTGATCCTCCGCGGCGCGCTTGCCGATCTCGGGGTTGGCGCCGGCGCCGAGCCCGCGCGTGGAGTCGCGACCGACGTCGAGCTTGACGTCGGCGTCGCTCATCAGGAGCGCCTGCGCGTCGGTGTTGATCGCGATGAACTCGACGCCCTTGAGGCCGACCTCGATCATCCGGTTCACCGCATTGACGCCGCCGCCTCCGATGCCGACGACCTTGATCACGGCGAGATAGTTCTGGACCGCCATGTGGGTGCCTTCCTCTGTGCCTGGTGGCCCCTGCCGGGGCTCGGGAGCTGCGCTGGTGTGTGTGGGCCTGCGGCCACGGAACGTCTGGTTCGGCGCCGGGAGCGACGTCGCCGCCCCGTCCCGGCCCCCCACTCCCCGGCGAACCCTGAAGTCTAACCCTGAAGTGGAGGTTTATAGTTATGTCAACCTGCTGACACGACAGACGCTACGCGGGCGCGCGTCGCACCCCGTGCCGACACGCCGCGCGCCGCGCGCCGATATCACCACCGGTCCGCGTCGGCGGCGGCCACGACGTGGTCAGTCGCTCGTGGTGGGCTGCTCCGGCGCACTCACGTCGTAGCCGCCCGCCTTCACCGTGTCGAGCAACGAGCGCAGGATGCGCAGCTTGTCCTGGGACCGCTTGCCGTTGCCCCACGTGACCGTGCGGTCGCCACGCAACGCCAGGACGACGGAGTCCTGCGACTCCACCTCGACGTGATCGACCGCCTCCATGAACGCAGGGTCGTTCTCCTGCAGGAACGCCACGACACCACCGGCACTCGCCAGCGACTGCTGCAGCTGCCGGGCCTCCAGGGCGGGGAACTGCACCTCCGGGATCGACCTGGGCGGGCGCTCGTAGGACTTGAAGTCGACGCCGTAACGATCGATGGCGCGCAGTCTCCCGTCCAGCCGCACCCACGCCACCGGGGTGCGTTCCACCACGGCGATGCGAACGGTGCCGGGCAGCGAACGGCTCACCTCGACGCTCTCGACCCGCTCGAGGGCACCCACGCGGCTCTCGATCGCGACGGTGTCCAGGCGAGCGAGCGGTCGTCCCGGGGGCACCTCGGCCACCTCCCGCACCTGGTCGGCCTTCAGCGTGTCCAGGCCCTGGACGGCGACGGCGTCGACGGCGAGGAGACGGGAGAACCAGATCACCCAGACGAGCGCACCGAGCGCACCGACACCCAGCACGGGCAGGACGTACCGGAGGAGTCGGCGGCGTCGATCCTGCTTGCGCTTGGCCTCGAACCGCTCCTGGCTCACGGTGCGGGATCCTCCGCCCGCAGAGCCTCGAGCACGCGTGGACCCACGACGGTGATGTCACCGGCGCCCAGCGTGAGCAGGAGGTCTCCGGGCGCCAGCTCCTCGACCAGCGCCTCGTGCAACGTGTCGACCGGGCCGCCCAGCACGGCGTCCGGTCCCACCACGGCACCGGCGACCAGTGCCGAGGTGACAGCCGGGTCGGGGTCCTCGCGGGCGAGGTAGAGGTCGGCGAGCACGACGTGGTCGGCGGCGGAGAGCTCATGACCCATCCGCTCGCCGTAGAGCCGGGTCCGGCTCACGAGGTGCGGCTGGAAGGCCACGACGAGCCGGCCGTCCCCCGCCAGGGCTCGGGCCGCCGCGAGGTCGGCGCGGATCTCCGTCGGGTGGTGCGCGTAGGAGTCGACCACCCGGACGCCGCGCGCGGTGCCCAGGAGCTCCATCCGACGCTTGGCTCCCGCGTGATCGGCCAGGCCGCGCACCAGACCGGCGGCGTCGTGGCCCAGTCGGAGGCCGGCGGCGAGGGCGAGGAGGGCGTCCTGGGCGTAGTGCGCTCCGGGAACGGACAGCGCCAGCGGGAGCGCGGGATGGCCGTCGCGATGGACGACGAGGCGCGTGGCGCCACCCTCGACCACGACGTCGCTGCCCAGCAGGTCGGGGACGCCGTGCTCGGTGCCGAGGCCGGTCGTGACGACGTCCAGCCCGGCCGCCCGGGCGATGGGCACCAGTCGAGCGGCCCCCGGGTCGTCCAGGCCCACCACGAGGCACTGCCCGACGGTGCCGACGAACTCCTCGAACGCCGCCGCGTACGCCTCCTCGCTCCCCCAGGTGTCGAGGTGGTCGGCGTCGACGTTCGTGACGACGGCCACCTCCGGTGAGTACACGAGGAATGCGCCGTCGCTCTCGTCGGCCTCGGCGACGAGGACGTCGTCGCGCCCCAGACGTGCGTTCGTGCCGAGTGCGGCGACCTCGGCACCGATCGCGAAGGACGGGTCCGCCCCGGCCCCTCGCAGGGCGACGGTGAGCATGGCGGTCGTGGTGGTCTTGCCGTGCGTCCCCGCGACGGCGACCGTGCGACGGCCCTCCATCACCGAGCGCAGGCCCGCCGAGCGGGGCCACAGGCGCAGTCCACGCCCCAGGGCCTCGACGATCTCCGGGTTGTCCTCACGCACCGCCGTGGACGCGATGACCGTCTGCGCGTCGCCGAGCTGGTCGGCGGCGTGCCCCACGAAGCACACGATGCCCTCGGCGCGCAGCGCGGCCAGCACGGCGGACTCGGCGGCGTCGCTGCCACTGACCGGCACACCCTGCTGCGCCATGAGCCGCGCGATGGCGGACAGACCGGCTCCGCCGATGCCCACGAAGTGCACGGGACCGAGCGCCGCCGGGGCGGGGATCTCGGCCGGGACGTCGATCCTCATCCGCGTCCCACTGCCTCCAGGACCATCGTGGCGAGACGCTCGTCGGCGTCGCGGGGCACGAGGTCGGACGCCGCGGCGGACATCGCGGCGAGCCGGTCGGCGTCGCGCACGAGCGGGATGACCGCCTGGTCCACCCAGGAGGCGGTGAAGGCCTCGTCGTCGATGAGGAGCGCGCCCCCTGCCCGCACCACGGGACCGGCGTTGAGCGCCTGCTCACCGTTCCCGATCGGCAACGGCACGAAGGCCGCCGGCAGACCGACGGCCGCCACCTCGGTGACGGTGTTGGCACCCGCCCGGCAGACCACGAGGTCGGCCGCCGCATACGCGAGGTCGATGCGATCGATGTACTTCTCGACGACGTACGGCGGATCCTCGGGACGCGGGGAGACGTCGACCTCCTCGGGTCGACCGGCGGCGTGCAGGACCTGCACGCCCGCCTCGGCGAGGTCAGGAGCCGCGGCGGCGACCGCGAGGTTGATGCGTCGCGCGCCCTGGGAGCCGCCGGTCACGAGCAGGGTGGGCAAGTCGGGGTCGAGCCCGAAGTGCGCCCTGCCCTCGGCGCGTCTCGCCGCGCGGTCGAGGTGCGAGATCTGCCGACGGATGGGAAGCCCCACGTAACGGCCGTGCCGCAGGTCGGTGTCGGGGAAGCTCGTCGCGACGTGCTCGGTGAACCGCACGCCCAGCTTGTTGGCGATGCCCGGGACGGCGTTGCCCTCGTGGATCACGAGCGGGATCCCGGCCTTGCGCGCGACGAGGTAGGCCGGCACGGACACGTACCCGCCGAAGCCGACGATGACGTGGGGCCTGACCCGCTCGACGACCTCTCGCGTGGCCTTGACCGCGGCACGCAGTCGCTTCGGCAGGGCGACCAGGTCCTTGTTGGGACGTCGCGGGAGCGGGACCGACGGGACGAGCTCCAACGGATAGCCGGCCTCGGGAATGAGCGTGACCTCGAGTCCACGCGGGGTGCCGAGGCAGGTGACCTCGACCCCCTGGTCGCTGAGGACCGCGGCGGGGGCGCGCAGCGGAGTGGTGGGGCCGGCGGTGCCCCCGCCGGCGAGCAGGGCACGCACGGTTCAGCGCCTCCTCGCCGCCGCGCGGCGGCGTCGACGGGCCCGGCCGGCGGCGAGCGCCTTGGCCGCACCGGGCTCGGTGGTGGCGAAGCTCAGCAGGAACCCGGACGCGATGAGCGTCACGAGCAGGCTGGACCCGCCGTAGGACAGGAACGGCAACGGGATGCCGATGACCGGGAGCAGACCGAGCACCATGGCGATGTTGATGAGGGCCTGCGCCGTGATCCAGATGGTGATCCCGGCGGCGGCGTACCGCACGAAGGGCTGCGTCGACCGGGTGGCGATCCGCACGCCGGCCACGGCCAGGGTGAGGAAGACGAGCAGGACGACGAAGCTCCCGACCAGGCCCAGCTCCTCCCCCACGACGGCGAGGATGAAGTCCGTGTGCGCCTCCGGGAGCGAGCCCCACTTCTGGCGGCTGTTGCCGAGACCGACACCCCAGAACCCGCCGCGCGCGAAGCCCATCATGGCGTGGACGGCCTGGTAGCCGTCCTTGTCCGGGTCGGCGAGCGGGTTGAGGAAGCTCAGCATGCGCGCGACGCGATGCGGCGCCGTGGCGACGAAGAAGATCGAGACGACCCCCACCACCGCGAGGACCACGCCCATGTAGCGCCCGGGCAGACCAGCGACCCACAGCATCCCGACGATGATGCAGAAGAGCACCAGGGCGGTGCCGAGGTCGTGCTGGAGCACGACCAACCCCGCCACCGCACCGGCGACGAGGACCATCGGCATCAGGATGTAGCGCGGGTGCCGCATGAGCCGCTGACGCTTGGCGTACAGGTCGGCGACCCACAGGATGAGCGCCAGCTTGGCGAACTCCGAGGGCTGCAGGTTGAAGCCGGCGAACAGCGGCAGCCAGTTCTGATTGCCGTGGATGTTGATGCCGACTCCCGGCACGCAGGTGAGCAGCACCAGGCCGATCGAGCCGATGAGCGCCGGCAGGATCAGCCGGCGCAGCGTCGCCAGCGGGGCGCGCACGATGATCCAGGCGGCGACGATCCCGATGACGGCGAAGATGGCCTGCCGCTGGACGATCGCGAACGCGTTGCCGTCGTATACCTGGCGCGCCACCACTGAGCTCGCACTCAGCACCATGATGAGACCCAGACCGACGAGCATCGCCACCGAACCCAGCACGAGCTGGTAGGAGGCGAGGGGGCGGTCGAGCGTGCGGCGTGCGCGCTCGACGATGCCCGGCGCACCGGTCCGGGCGCGGGCAGACGGCTCGGTCGTCGTCGCCACCGTTCAGTCCTTGCTGAGCCTGGCGCCCACGGCTGCGGCGAAGGCGTCACCGCGGGCGGCGTAGCTGACGAACTGGTCCATGGACGCACACCCGGGGGCGAGCAGCACCGTGTCACCCGGTCGAGCGAACCCGGCCGCGGCGTCGACCACGCTCGCCATGACGTCCATGGGGCCATCCTCGCTGGTCCCCACCTCCACGACCGGTACATCCGGCGCGTGTCGGCGCAGCGCCTCCGCGACGAGCGGTGCGTCGGTGCCGATCAGCACCACCGCGCGGAGCCGGTCACGCACCTGCCGGACGAGGTCGTCGAACCGGGCGCCCTTGGCGAGACCGCCGGCCACCCAGACGGCGGAGTCGACGCCGTTGAGCGAGGCGAGTGCCGCGTGGGGGTTGGTGGCCTTGGAGTCGTCGACCCATCGCACTCCGCCGGCCTCGCCGACCAGGGCTCGTCGATGGGGTCCGGCACGGAAGGCGCGCAGACCGTCGCGGACCGCCGCCGGTGGCACCCCGTGAGCGCGGGCCAGCGCCGCTGCGGCGAGCGCGTTGGCCACCTGGTGGGGCGACTCGTCCTCGAGGTCGGAGACCGCTCCGAGCTCCACGGCGCTGTCGCGCCGCTCGGGGGTGAAGGCACGGTCCGCGAGCACGCCGTCGACGACGCCGAGCATGCTGAGGCCGGGCACCCCGAGCGTGAACCCGATCGCACGAGCGCCCTCCTGCACGTCGGCCTCGCGGACGAGGTGCTCGGTGGCCGGGTCGTCGACGTTGTAGACGCATGCTCTCTCGACGCCTGCGTAGACCCGTCCCTTGTCCGCGGCGTAGGCCTCGAGCGACCCGTGCCAGTCGAGGTGGTCGTCGGCGATGTTCAAGACCGCGGCGGACTCCGCGGCGAGCGATTGGGTCCAGTGCAGCTGGAAGCTGGACAGCTCGACCGCGAGGACGTCGAGCGGCTCGGGATCCATGACCGCCTCGAGCACCGGACGGCCGACGTTCCCGACGGCGGCGCTGCGCAGCCCGGCAGCGCGGAGCATGGCGTCGAGCATCTGGACGGTGGTGGTCTTGCCGTTGGTGCCGGTGAGGCACAGCCACGGCGGCGCGTCGGGGTCACGCAGCCGCCACGCCAGCTCGACCTCGCCCCAGACGGGCAGCCCTCGCCCGGCGGCCTCGACGAGCAGCGGTGAGTCGGGGCGCCAGCCGGGAGACGTCACCACGAGGTCCCGGTCGTCCGGCAGGGTCGCGGAGGCCCCGGCACCGAGCCGCAGGTCCGCACCGAGCGTCTGCAGGATCGTGGCTCGTTCCTCCGCCTCCGAACCCGCTTCGGGAGCTCGTTCGTCCACCACCACGACGTCGGCCCCGAGGTGCTGCAGGGTGTCCGCCGCCGCGGCGCCGCTCACCCCGAACCCGGTGACGAGCGCCCGGACCCCGGCCCAGGAGTCGGTGCGGCCCAGCAGGCCGGGAGGTGTGTGCCGGTCGGCCTGTTCCTGCGGGCCCGTCATGCTCCTGCGACCCACTCCCAGTAGAAGATGCCCAGGCCGGTGGCGACGAACAGACCGCTGATGATCCAGAACCGCACGACGATCGTGATCTCCGCCCACCCGAGCAGCTCGAAGTGGTGCTGCAGCGGTGCCATCCGGAAGATGCGCTTGCCGCCGGAGATCTTGAAGTACGCCACCTGGAGGATGACCGAGGCGGTGATGAGCACGAACAGACCGCCGATCATCACCAGGAGCAGCTCGGTCCTGGTCATGAGGGCGAAGCCGGCGAGCGCCCCACCGAGGCTGAGCGAGCCGGTGTCGCCCATGAAGATCTTGGCGGGCGAGGCGTTCCACCACAGGAACCCGAAGCAGGCACCGGTGATGGCGGACGCCACCACGGCGAGGTCGAGCGGGTCACGCACCTCGTAGCACTTGAGACCGGGGTTGAACTCGCAGTTCTGGTTGTACTGCCAGATGTTGATGAAGACGAAGGCGCCGAAGGCCATCACCGAGGCACCCGTCGCGAGTCCGTCGAGCCCGTCGGTGAGGTTCACGCCGTTGCTGGCCCCCGCGATCATCACCAGGACCCAGATGATCAGCAGGATGGTCGGCATCTCGGTGCCCGGGATGTCTCGCGTGAAGGAGATGGCGTGCGAGATCGGCGTGCGGCCGTTCTCGTCCTCCCAGCCGATGGCGAGCACGGCGAAGATGAGGCCGATCGAGACCTGCCCGATCATCTTGGCCTTGCTGCGCAGGCCGAGGGAACGTTGTTTGGAGATCTTGATGTAGTCGTCGAGGAAGCCG
>JBQGDU010000384.1:0-6119 GCA_052039245.1 Aeromicrobium sp.
CAGGTCGATCCGGGCCTCCTCGAGCGCGTCCAGCGGGGTGACCCACGCACTGATGGTCGTCGCGAAGGACTTGCCGAGATTCGGTCCGAGCGGGACGTACTCCCACGCCTGGATGTCGCGTGCGGACCAGTCGTTCAGCCCGACGACCCCGAACACCGTCTGCTCGTACTCCTCGACGCCGACCCGGTCACCCCACGGCACCGAGCGCCCGACGACGAAGCCGAGCTCGGCCTCGATGTCCAGGCGCCGGGACGGACCTGCCGTGGGCAGGTCGTCGTCCGGCCCCGTGCGCTGGCCGACCGGGCGCCTGACCTGGGTGCCGGAGACCACCACGGACCCACTGCGTCCGTGGTACCCGACGGGCAGGTGGCGCCAGTTCGGCAGCAGCGCGTCGCCGTCGGGCCGGAAGATGCGACCGACGTTGGTGGCGTGGTCGACCGAGGCGTAGTAGTCGACGAAGTCGGCGACGACGAACGGCAGGAGCAGCTCGGCGCCCTCGACGGGCAGGAGCCTGACGTCCTCGCGGCGAGCCGGATCGGTCACGAGGTCCTGCAACCAGGCCCGGACGTCGGACCATGTCGACCGACCGGCATCCATGAGCGCGTTGAGCGAGCCCGTGTCCAGGATCGGCGCCCACTCCGGACGCAGACCGCGCGCCGCCGCCCCGGCCAGCAGGATCTGATCACCGATGCGGACACCGACCTGTGGCGCCTCACCGGCGGGTACGACGACGGCGTAGGGCAGGTTGTCGACGTCGTACGCGCTGCCGTCGGCGGAGTCGACCCAGCTCGTGCGGTCGGGAAGGCTCGTGGTCATCGGGATTCTCCTCGGTGGACGGCGGTCTCCGGCGTGGAGACCGCGGGCGGGACGAGCCCGAGGACGGTCAGGTCCTCCAGCGGCTCGAGGATGCTGCAGGATCCGTAGGACACGAAGGAGTGCCTCGCGCCCTCCAGGGTTCCGTGTTCCAGGTTGCGCAGGGCGGTGACGACGGACTCCGGATCGGTCTCGGCCAGGACTGAGGACACGGTGGCCCGATCCGCGCCGTGTCGTGCCCGCGCGGTGGCGAGCAGGATGTTCAGGTATCCGTGGTGCTCGAAGCCGGTCGCTGCGTCCTGGTGCCGCAGCGCGCGGTGCAGCCCCGCCGTGCACTTGAAGGGAACGTCGGCCTCGACGACCGCGACGATCCAGCGCGCCACCTCCGACTCCGTGGGAAAGGCCTGCGCCTCGAGGCCGCCGGTGCGGAACTTCGCCGACCACCCGTGATCGACCGTCGTGTGCAGCAGCTCGGTCCAGCGGGGGTGCGCCGGACGCGGCAGCTCGAGGAAGACCGTGACGTCCGGCGGAGCGGCATCGCCGATGAAGCGGACGTCGTGGTGGTCGACCTCGGTCTTGACCTCCAGCGACTCCAGGCGCAGACCGGGACTGGCAGCGACGGTCCGCACGGCGGTGCCGACCTCGGCGGGCGCGGGGACCACGACGCTGACGTCCAGGACCTCCCCCTGGTGCGAGTCCGCCACCTGCCGGACCAGCAGGTCGAGACGGTCGAGATCCACGACGAAGGGGCCGACCAGCTCGGCGTGCGCAGCACCGACGTGGTCCCGGTGGGCAGGCACGGCCTCCTCCAGGGGAAGCCGGCCCGGCGGGAAGATCGCGGCGTCGTCGACCAGGTGTCGAAAGGCGCTCGGGATTGACATGCCCGGCACACTACCCGAGAGTCTTCGAAAGACGAACATTGCACGTTCGATATTCGGTCATCGCCACGAGACGAGGTCATCTCCATGCCGTACTACCGCCAGGTCGGGCCGGTCCCCCGTCAGCGCCACACGCAGTTCCGGGACGACTCCGGCCAGCTGCTCTACGAGGAGCTCATGGGCGAGGAGGGCTTCTCCTCGGACTCCTCGCTGCTGTACCACCGCACCGTGCCGTCGGCGATCGTCGCGAGCGAGGTCTGGGAGGTCCCGGACCAGTCCACGGCCCCCAACCATCCGCTCATGCCGCGCCACCTCACGCTGCACGACCTGTTCGACACGAGCGCAGCCGACCAGGTGGACGCCGTGACCGGTCGGCGACTCGTCCTGGGCAACGGCGACGTCCGGCTCAGCTACGTCGTGACCTCACAGCCGTCGAGCCTGTACCGCAACGCGATCGGCGACGAGTGCGTCTACGTCGAGGCCGGCTCGGGGACGGTCGAGACGGTCTTCGGATCACTCAGCTACCGCCAGGGCGACTACGTCGTCATCCCCCGGGCGACGACCCACCGCTGGGTGCCGGACGTCGACGCCGGACCGAGCCGCCTCTACCCCATCGAGGCGAACAGCCACATCGGACCACCCAAGCGCTACCTGTCGCGATTCGGTCAGCTCCTGGAGCACGCCCCCTACTGCGAGCGCGACCTGCACGGGCCCACCGCGACACACCAGGCGGAGGGCACCGACGTCGAGGTGCTCGTGAAGCACCGCGGGAACGGGCCTGGCGGCGTGGTGGGCACCCGCTTCGTCTACGCCGATCACCCCTTCGACGTCGTCGGCTGGGACGGCTGCCTGTACCCGTACACGTTCAACGTCGAGGACTACATGCCGATCACGGGCAAGGTCCACCAACCGCCGCCGGTCCACCAGGTCTTCGAGGGGCACAACTTCGTGATCTGCAACTTCCTGCCGCGCAAGGTCGACTACCACCCACTCGCGGTCCCGGTGCCGTACTACCACTCCAACGTCGACAGCGACGAGGTCATGTTCTACGTCGGCGGGGACTACGAGGCCCGCAAGGGCTCCGGCATCGACGTCGGGTCGATCTCGCTGCATCCGGGCGGGCATGCGCACGGACCGCAGCCGGAGGCGATCGAGGCATCGTTCGGCGCGGAGTCCTTCGACGAGTCCGCCGTCATGGTCGACACCTTCCGACCCCTCGAGCTCGGCGAGGGCGGTCGCGCCGTCGACGACGGCCGGTACGCCTGGGTGTGGGCGGGTCGACAACTCTGACCCACTACCCCTCGACGACCCCGACGCCGCCTCGCGGTGGTCGGGGTCGTCGCACACCGAGACGGCGGCATCGAGGAACGGATCAGTTGGCGGGGGATGTTGCCAGCATCACGTGGTGCACGTTACAGTTCATTTATTGGTTATGAAGTTCACTATTTGAACATCTTAGACACTCGCCCGCACGCTGATCGGGACGAGTCCCGAGACGAGGTCACCCATGGACAACCCCACGCTGCGCACTGCTCCCCCCGACGACTCCTCGGCAGAGGACGTTCCCGCCCGCCCGTCCCGCGAGTCCGCCCGCGTCATCCGCGCCGCCGTGCTCGGCACCATCGTGGAGTACTACGACTTCGGCATCTACGGCTACATGGCCACGATGATCGCCCTGCACTTCTTCGTCGCCGACGACCCCAACGCAGCGCTGCTGAACACCTTCGCCGCGTTCGCCGTGGCATTTTTCCTGCGCGTCCCCGGCGGCATCTTCTTCGGCCACATCGGCGACAAGTACGGCCGCAAGAGGGCACTCACCTGGACCATCCTGCTGATGTCGCTCGCCACCGCTGGCATAGGCCTGCTGCCGTCCTACGCGACGATCGGGATCTGGGCCACCGCGCTGCTGGTCCTCTGCCGCTGCCTCCAGGGCTTTGCCGCGGGTGGTGAGCTGAGCGGCGCCAACGCCTTCGTCTCCGAGCACGCACCGCGTCAGTGGCGCGCCTTCCAGACGTCCTTCGTTAACACCGGCACCTATCTTGGCGCCCTCTTCGCCTCCCTCGTCGCCCTGCTCATCACCAGCACCGTCGACGAGCAGACCATCCGCGACTGGGCCTGGCGCATTCCCTTCCTGCTGAGCGTCCCGATCGGCGAGATCGGTCTGTACATCCGCAGCCAGCTGCACGAGACCGAGCAGTTCACCGAGGCACAGGAGGACGACAACGTCGACAACCCGAAGTTCCCGATCGGCCAGGTGCTGACGAACGCCTGGCGCGAGATCATCCTCGTCATCTGCCTCGGCGCGCTCATCGTCGGCGGTTACTACGTCTGCTCGGTGTACGCGGCCAGCTACCTGCAGACCGAGGGTGGCCACTCGGCCAACTTCGCCTTCCTCTCCACCTGTGTGGCCCTCGTCGCCGCCGTCATCAGCCTGCCGATCGCCGGCTACGTCGGAGATCGCATCGGCCGTCGGCCGATCTTCTTCTTCGGCAGCGCCGCCGCCGGTCTGTTCGCCGTGCCTGCCTTCATGATGATGCGCGACGCCGACCCGCTGCTGGCCCTGCTCTCGCAGGCACTGCTGACCTTCCTCATCGGACTGGTCAACGGCGTGTCCTTCTCCACGTACGCCGAGCTGTTCCGTGCCCGCTACCGCTACAGCGGCATCGCATTCAGCAACAACTTCACGAACATGACGATGGGTGGGACCGCCCCCTTCATCGCCACCTGGCTGATCGGTCAGACCGGCAACAGCCTCGCCCCGGCCGCCTACCTGATCTTCACGGCCGTGCTCACCTTCGGCGCCACCTTCTTCCTGCGCGAGACGCGCGGGGTGGAGCTGGAGCTGTGAGCGACTCCCGCACCCCACCGCACCACCGACCCGGAAGGACCTCCAGATGAGCGACACCGACCAGAACGACACCGACAACCCCGGACGGGTCGACTTCTCCGCGCTGCCCGGCCTCCAGCCCGAGCTCGTCGGCCGCACGGTCGTCGTGACCGGCGCGGGCCGCGGCATGGGCGCCCTGTTCCTCGAGGAGCTGGCGCGTCGCGGCGTCGGCGGCGTCGGCGGTGACCTCGACGGCCAGGAGATGGCAGCCGTGGCCGAGAAGATCAACGCCAACCTCGCCGGTGTCGAGGGCGCCGGACGCGTGGTCGGCGTCGGTGCCGACGTGACCGACCCCGCGGCGTCGCAGTCGCTCGTCGACACCGCCCTGGCTGAGTTCGGCCGGCTCGACCTGTGGGTCAGCAACGCCGGCGTCTTTCCGCAGGCGGACTTCCTCGACATCTCCCCCGAGCAGCTCGCCACCACCTACGGCGTCAACGTCAACGGCGTCGTCTACGGCGGCCAGGCGGCCGCCAGGCACTTCCGTGGCGTCGGCGGCGGCGTCATCGTCAACATGGCGTCCGTGGCCGCGGTCCGTGCACGACCCACCCGCGCCAGCTACAACTCCTCCAAGGCCGCCGTGAAGCACCTCACGACCTGCATGGCCGTCGAGCTCGGCCAGCACGGGATCCGGGTCAACTCGATCGCCCCGGGCTACATCGACACCGAGATGACCCGCTGGGTGCGGGAGGACCAGGCCGCCATGGACCGCGCCCTCACGACGGTCCCGCTGCGTCGCATCGGAGCCCCGATCGAGGTCTTCGGCGCGCTGTACTTCCTGCTGTCCGACAGCGCGCGTTACGTCACGGGTGCCTGCATCCCGGTCGACGGCGGATCCCAGCATGTCTGAGTCCGACGTGTCCGAGAGTGACTGGGACGTGATCGTGGTCGGGGCCGGTGGCGCCGGCCTCGCGGCAGCCGTTGCCGCGGCCCACGAGGGGGCTCGGGTGATCGTGCTGGAGTCCGAGGACGAGATCGGTGGGTCGACGCAGCTGTCCGCTGGCCTGCTCACGGCTGCGGGCACCACGACGCAGGCCGAGCTCGGCATCGACGACTCCCCCGCGCGGATGTACCAGCACTACATGGATCTCAACCAGTGGCGCGTGCGCCCTGGTCCGACGCGGATGTTCTGCGAGGAGTCGCGGACCATCGTCGACTGGGTGCGCGACCTCGGCGTCGAGATCCCCTCGCAGGTCTCCCACGACGCCCACACGCCGGGGCTCACCCGCGCCGGCGTCGAGGACGTCTGGCGCGGACACGTGCCGAAGGACCAGGGGTACGGGCTCGTGCTCGCCCTCGACAAGGCCCGCGGCCGGCTCGGTGCCGATCTGGCGCTGGGGAGCCGTGTGCAGGACCTCGTCGTCCGCGACGGTGCCGTGGTCGGCGTGGTCGTCGACGACACCGAGCTGCTCGCGCCGAGCGTCGTCGTGGCCAGCGGTGGACTCGCCGCCGACCCCGATCTCGTGGCCAAGCACCTGCCGGAGGCCTCGGTCGCCGGTGACGCGCTGTTCGTCGTGGCGGCGCCCGGCTCGCGCGGTGACCAC
>JBQGDU010000385.1:0-14995 GCA_052039245.1 Aeromicrobium sp.
CGGGCTGCTCGAGGCCGTCGGCGCGGCCCCGGCGGACGTCCGCCGGCAGGCGCCGGCGCTCGTCGCCGCGCTGCCGCGCACGTCCGGCAGCAGCGTCGCGCCGCCGCAGCTGTCGCGCGGCGCCCTCGCCGGACGCGCCGGCGCCGACGACGGTGTGCAGCTCGACGATGAAGGTGATGACCTGACCGTCGGACTCCAAGATCTCGGCGAGGACGGCCTTGAGCCGCTCCTCGAACTCGCCGCGGTACTTGGCGCCGGCGACCATCGCCCCGAGGTCGAGGCTGATCAGCCGACGACCGCGCAGCGACTCCGGCACGTCGCCGTCGACGATGCGCTGGGCGAGTCCCTCGACGACGGCGGTCTTGCCGACGCCGGGCTCGCCGATGAGCACCGGGTTGTTCTTCGTACGGCGGCTCAGCACCTGCACGACCCGGCGGATCTCCGCGTCCCGGCCGATGACCGGGTCGAGCTTGCCCTCGCGGGCGACGGCGGTGAGGTCGACGCCGTACTTCTCCAGTGACTGGTAGGTGTCCTCGGCGTCGGCGCTGGTGACGCGAGCACTGCCGCGCACCGCCGCGAAGGCGTCACGAAGTGCCTCGGGGGTGGCGCCGCGGCTGGTCAGCAGACGACCGGCGGGCGAGTCGACGGTGGCGATGCCGACGACGAGGTGCTCGGTGGACACGAAGTCGTCGCCGAGCTCACCGGCGAGGTCGAGGGCGCGCTGCAGCACCTCGTGGGTGCTGCGCGCCAGGTTCGGCGTGGCGACGGTGCTGCCAGAGGCGGTGGGCAGGGCGTCGACGAGCGGGCCGAGCTCGGCGAGGACGGCCGACGGGTCGACACCGGCCGCCTGCAGCAGGGGCGCGGCGGTGCCGCCGTCCTGGGCGAGCAGGGCGGCAAGGACGTGCGCGGGCTCGACGGCCGGGTTGCCGGCGGCCGCGGCACGGCTGGCAGCAGTGGTCAGGGCCTGCTGCGAACGCGTCGTGAACGCGGAAAGGTCCATGAAGTCTCCTGTGGGTCGTGCGGTTGCTACTCATCACAACATCACAAGAGTTGAGTCCATTCCACTCAACCCTGGTTCTTGTGCCCACCTGTCCTCTCGCGGCACAGTGTGGTCGCATGACGGAACAACCGGACGATTCCGCGCTATCGGGCGGCCGGCCGGACCGACCCCCGCTGGATGCCCAGACGCGCGCGACCGACCTCGTCCTCAGCATCATCTTCCTCGTGATCCTGGCGGTGACAGCCCTCTACCTGGGCATCGCCGGGTTCACGACACAGCTCGATCCCGAAGCCCCCGACGCACTCGGGCTGCTGGCGTGGGGTGGCGCTGGGACCGGCGTGACGACGGCCGCCGTCGGGATGGGCCTCGCCTCGACGTCCATGCCTCGTACCCGGCTGCTGCTGCCCTGGCCGGCCCTCGGCGCCGTCATCGCACTGCTGACCCTCGCCTTCGTCCACGCCTTCGCCTGAGCCGACTCGAGCCGCGTCTGCGTCTCAGTACCCCGTGAAGTGGTCGGTCCGCACCCGTCGGCACCGCGCCCGCAGGGACGCGCGGAGCGCGTCGACCATCGCGGGTGGGCCGGAGACGAAGGCGATGCGATCGGCCGCGTCGGGGACGGCGGCTACCACCAGGTCGCCGGTGAGGAACGGCGCCTCGACGTACGTCCAGTCCTCCGGCAACGACGCCGGAGCGACTGGCGCCACGAGCACGACCGGCACGCCGGTGGCGAGGAGCTCGTCGCGGTAGGGAACGTCGTCGGCGTCCGGCACGCCGTAGACCAGCACGACGTCGCGTCGCACGTCCTGGCGCAGCTGGCTCAGGAACGGGGTGACGCCGATGCCGCCGGCCACCAGCAGCAGCGGCGCGTCACCACGGGGCCAGACGAAGTCCCCGTGCACGCCCGTGGCCGCCACGCGAGTCCCCGGCGCGAGACCCAGGAGCTCGCGCTTGAAGCTCGATGACTGCTCCGGCACGCGCAGCGCCACGGTGAGGTCGGAGGCGGCGGGGGCCGAGGAGATGCTGAAGACCCGACGCGGGCCGCGCTGGTCGCTGCGGTGCGGCACGTGCAGCTCGAGGTACTGACCGGCACGGAACCCCACACGACGGCGCGGGGCGAACGTCACCTCGTGGACGTCGCCGCCGAGCGGGCGCGCCCCCACCACGTCCATGCGGATGCCGGTGCGAGGCGCCAGCGCGAAGGCGACGAGGTTGCCGACGAGCAGCGCGACCTCCGGCGTGAGGGACAGGGGGCCGACGGTGGGCAGCACGACGTCGAGCAGCACCGAGAGCGTCGGCAGCGCGATGAGCACCGCGACCACGCCGGCGACGAGGAGCTGCTGCCAGCGTCGCGGTGGCAGCGTCAGCGGCTCGCTCAGCATGAACCCGGCGATGACGACGATCGGGCCCGAGGAGAGCGCCATCTGCAACGACGAACCGAGGGTCATCTGCGAACCGCCGACGAGCCCCAGCACGACGAGCGCGAGCGCCGGGACGGCGAACGCGAGCCCGACGTCGAGCCGACGTGTCCGCCACAGCACGAGCAACGCACCCACGGCGACGAACGGCAGCAGCGACTGGGTGGCGGCGGTCTGCCACAGCGGGTTGATGGTGCTCTCGACGCCGGCGACCCACTGCACCACCACGACGAGCAGCGCCCCTGCGGCAGCCGGGTTCAGCACGTGTCGACCTCGCCAGGCGAGCACGTACTTGGAGAGGTTCGCCAGGCCGGCGGCCGCGCCGAACCACGCGAGGCTCGCGCCGTCGTAGGCCTCTCCCGGCAGTGGCACGAACAGGAAGAACAGCAGCAGCGCGGTGATCACGGCGGACTCGTCGTGCGGGCGCACCCGCCACGCGAGCGCGATCACGCGGTTGCTCACGATCGATGCGACGATCACCACGGCGAGCGCCGCGAGGTTGCCGGTGGTGGACAGCCCGCCGATGACGCCCGTGGCGGTGAAGAGCGAGTAGACCGCCACGAGCAGCGCGAGCACGAGGGCGACGAGCCGGTACATCGTGACGCGGCCCAGCACGGCGTCCACGCGCGTCACGACCGTGGTCACGTGAACACCTCCACGGCGAGGTCGCGGGACCAGCGGGCGCTGCCGTCGGCATGCATGACGACCCACCGCAGGTCCCACCGCTCGGCGAGACGCTCGGGGTCGACGAGGAACAGGGCGGTCGCGAGTCCGTCGGCCGTCATGGCGTCGCGGGCCACCGCCCACGTCGCGACGACCTCTCGGGTCGGCTCGCCGGTGCGCCCGTCGAGCACGTGGTGCAGGTCTGTGCCCCACGATCGTCGATCCACGCCGGAGGCAGCGAGCGCCCAGCCGGAACCGATCTCGACGATCCCGATGGCGCGGGCGTGGTCGCGCGGGTCCTGCAGCGCCACCCGCAACGGCCACTCTCCCCGGTGCATCAGGTCACCGCTCGCGTCGACGGTGACGTGCGGGTGGCCGGCCGCGAGGAGCACGTCGCTCACCCGGTCGACCAGGAAGCCCTTGCCGGCCGCACCCACGTCGAGCAGCACGGGCTCGGCGAGCGTCAGGACAGGAGGCTCCCAGCGCACGAGGTCCCAGTCGGGCACCTCGGCGACGTCGTCCGCCCGCTGCAGCGAGTACCCGGCGTCGTAGCCGAGGTCCGCCAGCGTCCGCCCGACGAGCGGCGTGACCGCTGCGTCACTCACCGCGTGCAGGTCGTCGTAGAAGCGGAGCAGCCGGTCGGCGGTGTCGTCGAGCGTCCAGGCGCCGCCCTCGACGCCGGCGCGGCTCACGACGGAGTCGGCCCGGAAGCGCGACCACGTGCGGTCCACCTCCTCGACGGCCAGCAGCACCTGCGCGCGGACGTCGTCGTCGATCGGGCGATCGCTCTCGACCTCCCACCGGGTGCCGATGGCCTCGAAGACCCAGGGCTCCGCCGACGAGCGCGGGGACCGGGGCTGCGAGGAGATCGGCTCAGGCCTGGGCATCGGCCTTGATCGCCTCGAGCGCCTCGTTGAAGCCCCCGGCGGTCAGCGACGAGCCGGCCACCTTGCCGACGTCGAGGTCGTCGACGGGCGTGCCGACGATCTCGTCGGCGATGCCTCCGGCGAACTTCTCCTGGAACTGCAGCGACGTGCCCGAGGCCATGGGCGTGACGGTGACCGCGGAGACGGTGTCGCCCTCGAGGGTCAGCTCGACGCCGACCTCGGACGTGCCACCCGGGTTCGAGTATCTGCCGGTGGCCTCGTAGCTGCCGTCGGCGTACCCGCCGGAGGCCTCCGCGCCCCCCGCGTCGCCGTTGTCACCGCTCTCCTCGGTGGACTCGGTGCTCTCGCTGGTGCTCTCCTCCGCGGAGTCACTCCCGCACGCTGCGGTGGTCAGGACGGCCGTGGCGGCGACGGCGGTCATCAGTGGCTTGGCCAGACGGGACGGTGTCGCACGGAGCTGGGACACGGGTCTCTCCTTGAGGTGGTGGTCGGCGCACGGTCATGGTTGCACGCTCAACCAGGCAACGCTCGCGAGCGGACAGCGGTTCCCGGTGGGCCGTGACTCACAGGTGACGCACGGCGCGGCTGGCCGCGTGCCAGCCCGCCATGCCGTGCACGCCACCGCCCGGCGGGGTGGACGACGAGCACAGGTACACCCCGTCGGCGAGCCGGTACGGGTCCGGCGCGAGACGCGGTCGGAACACCAGCTGCGGGACGGTCAGCGCTCCGCCGGAGATGTCACCCCCGACGTAGTTGGCGTTCTCCGCGTACAGGTCCGCCGGCGTCCGGACGGCAGTGGCGACGATGCGCTCGCGAGTCCCCGGGGCGAACCGCTCGACCTGGTCCAGCAGTGCGTCGGTGGCGTCACCGGTGTAGCCGTACGGGACGTGTGCGTAGGCCCAGACCGGATGGACGTCACCCACCGACCGCGACGGATCGGCCAGGTACTGCTGGGCGAGCAGCACGAAGGGCCGCTCGGGCATCCGCCCGTCCGCGACGGCCCGCTCCGCAGCGGCCACCTCCTCGAACCGGCCGCCGACGTGGACGGTGCCGGCCCGACGGGCGGCGTCGGACTCCCACGGGATACCCCCCTCGACCGCCAGGTCGACCTTGAAGGCCGCCGGACCGTGCCGCCAGCGCCCGAACGCCCGCCGGGCACTGACGGGCAGCCGGTCACCGAGCAGGCTGACGGCCTGGTCCGGGGCGGTGTCGAGCATGACGACGTCCGCGTCGGGCAGCGACGTGACCCGGGTGGACGTCTCGACCCGTCCCCCGGCCTCGCGCAGCACCGAGTGCAGTGCCGACGTGACAGCGGCGGACCCGCCCACCGCGACCGGCCACCCGTACGCATGGGCCACCAGAGCGAACATCATCGCGATGCCACCGGTGGCGGGCGCGGAGAGCGGACGGACCGCGTGGGCGGCGAGCCCGGCGAACAGCGCTCGGGCCTCGTCGGTGGACCAACGCCCAGCGAGGGTCTCCGCCGGGAGCAGCGCGGGGATCCCGAACCGGGCGAGCGCGAGCGGGTGTCGGGGCAGGTGCGGCACGGGACCGAGCAGCTCGGGAACGATGCGGTCGGCGCGCGCCACGAGCGGGGCGAACAAGCGGCGCCAGGAGTCACCGTCGACCCCCAGGCCGGCCACCGTCGCGTCGAGATCGCGGCTCAGCACGCCCGCGTGACCGTGCGCCAGGGGATGGACGGCGTCCACCTCGGGCCACGCCCACTGCAGACCGTGCGACCCGAGGTCGAGCGAGTCGAAGAACGGGGAGGCGACCCCCATGGGGTGCACCGCGGAGCACACGTCGTGGACCAGACCGGGCACCGTCAGCTCAGCGGAGCGGGTGCCGCCGCCGATCGTCGGCTCCGCCTCCAGCACCGTGACGTCCAGACCCGCCTGGGCCAGCACGACGGCAGCGGCCAACCCGTTGGGACCGGACCCGACGACGACCGCGGTGCTCATGACGTGACCCTACGACTTCGACCCCGGCGCCTGCCTTCTCAACCTGACTCCGCACGAACGTGGACGACGGTCTCTCGACTCGTTCGAGGGACACGTGGTCGGGACGCCGATGACGAGCGTCACGACCCTGGGTCTCGTCGGGATCGCCGGCCGCCGGAGCCCCTCCGCGCGCCGCCTGGCACTCGGGCGGGGTCGACCACGCGCCGCAGCGACTCCGCGGTCCCGATCTCGCGGCGGTGGTCCGCGTCCTCGGCGTAGTACGTCACCGCCCGAACCAGGGTCTCGGCGCTCAGCGGCAGCAGCCCGACGGCCACGTTCACCGCTCGACCGTCCTCGGCGAGGACGCGGACGTTCATCCCGTCCGGATGCAACCGCGCGACGTCCACCTCGTCCCACCGCACGGAGCGGGAGACTCCGGCCAGGCGGCGGGTCATCCCGTCGCGCGAGAGCGTGACCCGTTGGGGCAGCAGGAACAGGGCCAGGCCGAGAACACCCAGCACGACGGCCGCGACGACCAGGCCGGCGCCTCGGCCCGCCCTCATCGCCGCGCTGTCCGGGTCCGCGCCGGCGGTGGCCATGAGCAGCCCGGCAGCGACCAGGAGCAGCAGCACGCCGAACTGGCCGGACGACGCCACGACGGTGTGCCCCGAGGCGAGGAAGGGTGCCGGTCGCGGCAGGAGGACGGGGCTGACGGCGAGCATCACCACGGCGAACGCCACCACGGCCCAGCCGGCGACGACCAGCGAGAGCACCCCCGCGACTGCGCCGGCGACCAGCGCGGCAGCGACGGCGACGACGGCGGCCTGCGCGACGAACACCGGCACTCTGGAGCGCCAGCGGGTGGAGCGTCCGTGTCCCATGACGGCCCCCGAGCTCGACGACGGGCCCCGAACATAGCACCGGTCCGTCCGGTGGGCGGGAGCTCGATCGCGGCGGGTGTGGGGCATTTCGCATGCTGGAACGCTTCGTGTGCCGTGCGGGGAGAACTTAGGATGGCCTCATGCATGCTGGATGATCCCTGCGTGCCGTCTGTCCCCCAGGAGTCTTCTTCCATGAGCAGGAACCTGCGCGTCGCCATCGTGGGCGCTGGACCGGCCGGCGTCTACGCCGCCGACATCCTCACCAAGTCCGAGCTGCCCGAGGGCGTCGCCGGTGTCACCGTCGACCTCATCGAGCGCGACCCCACGCCGTTCGGCCTCATCCGCTACGGCGTCGCACCGGACCACCCGCGCATCAAGGAGATCGTCAAGGCGCTCAAGCGCGTCATGGCCAACGACGACATCCGGTTCTTCGGCAACGTCTCCTACGGCGACGACCTCAAGCTCGACGACCTGCGCCAGTTCTACGACGCCGTCGTCTTCGCCACGGGCGCCCGCCGCGACCGCGACCTCGACATCCCGGGCATCGACCTGGAGGGCAGCTACGGCGCCGCCGACTTCGTCTACTGGTACGACGGCCACCCCGACGTGGACCGCGACTGGGACTTCCAGCCGCACGCCAAGGAGGTCGCCGTCCTCGGTGTCGGCAACGTCGGCCTGGACATCAGCCGCATCCTGGCCAAGACGGCCGAGGAGCTGCTCGTCACCGAGATCCCCGACAACGTCTACGAGGGTCTGCGCAAGAACGCCACCACGGACGTCCACGTCTTCGCCCGACGCGGTCCGGCGCAGGTCAAGTTCACCCCGATGGAGCTGCGCGAGCTGAGCCACTCCGAGAACATCGACGTGATCGTGCACCCGGAGGGCTTCGAGCTCGACGAGGGATCGCTCGAGGCGCTCAAGGCGGCCAAGAGCCAGAAGCTCGTGGTCGACGTGCTGCAGAACTACCTCGCCAAGGAGCCCAGCGGCGCCCAGCACCGCATTCACATCCACTTCTGCCAGAGCCCCGTCGAGATCCTCGGCGAGGACGGCCGTGTCGTGGGGCTGCGCACCGAGATCACCGAGCTCGACGGCACCGGCAACGTCCGAGGCACCGGCGAGTTCAAGGACTGGCCGATGCAGGCCGTCTACCGCGCGATCGGCTACTACTCCGACAACCTCGCCGGCATCCCGTTCGACATCACCAGCGGCACCGTCCCGAACGACGGCGGCCGCGTCGTGGAGATCGACGGCAGCCCACTGCCCGGCGCCTACGTCACCGGCTGGATCAAGCGCGGGCCCGTGGGCCTCATCGGGCACACCAAGTCCGACGCCGCTCAGACCGTGGAGCTGCTGCTCTCCGACGTGGAGAACCTGCCGACGCCCGCGCAGTCCGAGCGCGAGTCGTTCGACGCCTACCTGGACAGCCGCGGGCTGGAGTACACGACGTGGGAGGGCTGGGAGAAGCTCGACGCCCACGAGCTCGGCCTCGGCGAGACGCACGAGCACACGCGTGAGCGCGTCAAGGTCGTCCCGCGCGAGGAGATGGTCCGCGTCGCGCGGTCCTGACCCCTCACCACGCGCGGGCCGTTCGACGACGCGAGGACTCGCTCAGTCCTCCGGCGGGACCGCCAGGACCTGCACGCGGCACGGCCCCTTGCTACCGGCGGCGGGCAGCTCGTCGAACGTGAACTCCGAGGTCGCGCCCGCCGCGACCGGCGGGAGGTCGAGCTCGGCGGCGGCCACGTCGTCGCCCGCCTCGCCCACCTGGACGGTGACCCGGTAGGACACGGAGGCCTTGGTGCTGTTCTTCACGGTCCCGACGGCGTACCAGGCGTCGTCGTCACCGGCCTCGCACCGGAACGCGCGCAGGGCCTCCGGCACGAAGGTCGCACCATCGGCGAGGGCGTCATCGGCACTGCCCTGGGCGGCGGACTCGCGCGCCTCGTTGCGCGACTCTCGGGCGTCGTTCCCGCCGCACGCCCCGAGCAGCAGAGCGAGAGCCAGGACGAGGGCACCGGTGCGCATGGGTCCATCCCACCACCCCGGGTCGGCGCAGCCGCGACGACACACGCGACGACGAGCGAGGCGAACCTGAGGGTGCCTCAGGTTCGCTGACGTGGCCGGATTAGTATGAAGTCCTAGCTTCGCGACGGGAGAGACGCATGAGCACGATCGAACGACTGGGTGTCGTCGGCGGCGGCCTGATGGGGTCGGGCATCACCGAGGTCGGCGCCCGCGCCGGGCTCTCCGTGGTCACGGTCGAGGTGAACGACGACGCGGCCAAGGCCGCCGCGGAGAAGGTCGAGTCCTCGCTGCGCCGGGCACAGGACCGCGGCAAGCTCTCCGCCGAGGACCTCGAGGCCGCCCTGGAGCGGATCACCTTCACCTCCGACCTGGGCGAGCTCGGCGACCGCGACCTCGTCGTCGAGGCCGCCAGCGAGGACGAGGAGACCAAGCTCGAGCTGTTCGCCCGCCTGGGCCGCCTGCTGGAGAACGAGGACGCGATCCTGGCCTCCAACACGTCCTCCATCCCCATCGTCAAGCTCGGCGCCGTCTCCGGTCGGGCCGACCGCGTCATGGGCGTGCACTTCTTCAACCCCGCCCCGGTCATGAAGCTCGTGGAGCTGATCCCGTCGCTGACCACCAGCGCCGACACCCTGGAGCGGATGCAGTCCTTCGTCTCCGACGGTCTCGGCAAGCAGCCCATCGAGGCCACCGACCGCGCCGGGTTCGTGGTCAACAGCCTGCTCGTGCCCTACCTGCTCTCGGCCATCCGGATGTACGAGGCCGGCTACGCCTCCGCAGCGGACATCGACTCCGGCATGGTCCTGGGCTGCGGTCACCCGATGGGCCCGCTCGCCCTGAGCGACCTCATCGGCCTGGACACCATCCGCGCCATCGGCATCTCGATGTACGACGAGTTCAAGGAACCGCTGTACTCGCCGCCGCCACTGCTGGACCGGATGGTCGACGCCGGACTGCTCGGCAAGAAGTCCGGCCACGGGTTCTACCCCTACGGCTGACCGGCTCGATTCCCTCGATTCGCCACCCTCTCCTGATTCCCATCAAGTGATGGGGATCCCCCACTCACCATGGGCATCAAACCGTGGAGAGTGGGAGAGACCCACGGTGAGTGCCCCTGATTCCCATCAATTGATGGGAATCAGGGGCACGGCAACGGAGACGGCTCAGTGCGCGGCGGTGGCGTCGGCGGGCTTGCGGACCCAGAAGGCGACCACGATGAGCACGAGGGTCAGCACGCCGGCCACCGTGAACGCCGCCTGCACGCCGTCCGCCACACCCTGAGCCTCACTGCCACCGGCATCGGTGGTGCGGGTGGCCTGCAGCGTCATGATCGTCACCAGCAGGGCCGTCCCGGCCGCGCCGGCCACCTGCTGCAGCGTGCTGAGCACGGCACTGCCGTGCGAGTACAGGTGGGACGGCACCGACCCGAGCGCCGAGGTCATGAGCGGGGTGAAGGTGACCGCGAGGCCGGCGAAGATCACCGTGTTGGCGCCGAGCAGCCACCACATCGGCGTGTCCGCGTCGATACCGGTGAGCGACCAGATCCCGACGCTCACCAGCAGCGTGCCCGGCAGGACGAGGACTCGGGCGCCGCGGGCGTCGTAGATGCGGCCCACGACGGGTCCGGCGAGACCCATCAGCAGCCCGCCCGGCAACGACAACAGGCCGGTGCGGGTGGGACCGTACTCGAGCACCTGCTGGGCGAACAACGGCAGCAGGATGAAGGTGCCGAACATCGCCATCATGCCGAGGATCATCGCCGCCAGGGCGAGCGCGTACTGACCGGACAGCAGGACCCGCAGGTCGAGCAGGGCTCGGTCCTCGCGCTGCAGCATGATCTGCCGGGCCACGAAGGCCGCCATCGCGACGGCGCCGACCACGGTCGGCACCCACAGCGGGACCGTCGAGGGCGCTTCGGCGGACTTGCCGAGCGCCACGAGCGCGTAGACCAGACCGCCGAAGCCGAGCACGGCGAGCGGCACCGACAGCAGGTCGATGCGCGCCGACGTCGACTCGGCGACGGAGACCATGTAGCGAGCCCCGATGACGAGCGCGGCGATCGCGACGGGAGCCACGAAGCCGAAGATCCACCGCCAGCCGAAGTGATCCAGGATGAAGCCGGACAGGGTCGGCCCGAGCGCCGGGGCGACGGCGATGACCAGACTGACGTTGCCCATCATGGCCCCGCGACGCGCCACGGGGACCAGCGTCAGGATCGTGGTCATCAGCAGCGGAAGCATGATCGCGGTGCCGCTGGCCTGCACCACGCGGGCGGCCAGCAGAACCTCGAAGCTCCTGGCCATGAAGGCGATGAGCGTGCCGGCGGTGAACAACGACATCGCGGTGACGAACAGCGTCCGAGTGGGGACCCGCTGGATCAGGAAGCCGGTCAGCGGGATGACCACGCCCATCGTCAGCAGGAAGGCCGTGGTGAGCCACTGGCCGGTGCTCGGCGGGACACCGAACTCGTCCTGCAGCACCGGGATGGCGACGCTCATGACGGTCTCGTTGAGGATCACCACGAAGCTCGACACGATGAGCACCCCGATGACGAGGGCGTGCTCGCGGGGCAGGGCGGTCGAGCCTGGCTGCGGCTGCGCCGGACCGCCCGGCTCTGGACCGTCCGCGCGGGGGGCGTGGTCCGTGGTGACGTCGCTCACGTTATTCCTTTCAGGAAGTTCGAACTCCGCAACGATACAGGCGGCCCCTGACACTCACCCAACGCTTTTCGCGAGGCCCGGCGGGCCCCGCGCGACGCTCCGCGGCACCGTGCATGATGGGTGTGAACCACGTCACCGGCGGAAGGTCCCCCCATGATCGTTCCCTTCAGCATCCGCGACTTCCTCGACCGCGCCGTCACGGTCTATCCGGACCGCGTCGCCGTTGTCGACGAGCCCGACCAGGAAGCGCCCTCCTGGGGTGAGCTCACCTATGCCGAGGTGTCCCGGCTGGCTGCGGCGCAGGCAGCACGGCTCGATGAGCTGGGGGTGCCCGTGGGCGGGCGGGTGGCGATGGTCTCGCAGAACGCCGCGCGCCTCTACACGTCGTTCTTCGGCGTCTCGGGATGGGGTCGGGTCTTCGTCCCGGTCAACTTCCGTCTGGCGCCGGCGGAGGTGGAGTACATCGTCCAGCACAGCGGCGCCCAGGTGGTCATCCTGGACCCGTCCCTGGAACATCTGCGCGACGCGTGCGCCTCAGCCGAGCACGTGTTCGTGCTCGGCGAGGACGACGGGGACGTGTGGGGGTGGAGTCCTGCCTCCGGGGACCGTCCGGCCCATGGTGCCGACCCCCGGCCCTGGGAGCCCGACGAGGACGCCACCGCCACGATCAACTACACCTCCGGCACGACGGCTCGACCCAAGGGTGTGCAGCAAACGCACCGCGCCCTGTGGACCAATGCGACCGTCTTCGGCTGGCAGGCGTCGGTGAGCGACCGCGACGTGTACCTGCACACGCTGCCGATGTTCCACTGCAACGGCTGGGGCATGGTCTACTCCGTCACCGGGATGGGTGGCCGGCACGTCGTGCTGCGCCAGGTGGACGGTGCGGAGATCCTGCGCCGCATCCGCGACCACGAGGTGACGTACCTGTGCTGCGCCCCGGCCGTGCTGGCCGCCGTGCTCGACGCCCTGAAGGACTGGGGGGGCGAGGTCCCGGGCCGGGACCGGGTGCGCTGCGTCGTCGCGGGCGCCCCGCCGCCCACCCGCACCATCCAGCGCGTGCGCGAGGAGCTCGGCTGGGAGTTCATCCAGATCTACGGCCTCACCGAGACCGCTCCCCTGCTCACCATGAGCCGCATGCGCGAGGAGTGGGACGACCTCGACGCCGAGGAGCAGGCTCGTCACCTCGGCCGGGCGGGCGCTCCCGCGCTGTCGACGACGATCCGCGTCGACGACTCCGGCGAGGTGCTGGCGCGCAGCAACACGGTGCTCGAGGGCTACTGGGAGAACCCGGACGCGAGTGCCGAGTCGTTGGCCGGTGGGTGGTTCCACACCGGCGACGGGGGGACGTTCGAGGACGGGTACGTCACGATCGCGGACCGCAAGAAGGACGTCATCATCTCCGGCGGTGAGAACGTCACGTCCATCGAGGTGGAGGACGCCCTCATGTCGCACGCGGCGGTGCGTGAGGTCGCGGTCATCGGCATCCCCGACGAGAAGTGGGGCGAGCTGGTGACCGCTCTCGTCGTGCTGGAGGACGGCGTCGAGGCGACGGCGGAGGAGCTCGTCGCCCACACCCGCGAGCGGCTCGCCGGGTACAAGTGCCCCAAGCGCATCGAGTTCCGCGAGGAGCTGGCCCGCACGGCCACCGGCAAGCTGCAGAAGTTCAAGCTCCGCGAGGAGTTCTGGGGCGCGCGGGACCGGCAGGTCAACTGAGCCGCCGCGCTCCGGCCGGCCCGCTCGGCCACGCTGTGACGTGGTCGGGTCGGCCGATTGCACGAACCAGCCTCGAGCACTCGGCGCGGCACCTACGCTCGGAGCGACCGTCCGCTCTCCTGTGAGGTTCGCATGTCCTCGTGCACCTGCCCCTGCTCCACCACCCGTCGGCGCCGTCCGTCGGCAGCGTTGGTGATCGCCACCCTGGCGCTCTTCATGTCGATGGGCGGTACGTCCTACGCCGCGATCAAGGCCGGCAGCGTGGGTAACAAGCAGCTCGCCTCCAACGCCGTCTCCGCCACCAAGATCCGCGCCGGCGCCGTGACGAGCACCAAGATCCGGAAGGGGTCGGTGACCTCCTCCAAGCTCGGCAGGGGCTCGGTCTCCGGCTCGAAGATCGCCCGCAACGCCGTGACGAGCCAGTCCGTCCTCGACGGCAGCCTGGGCAGCCAGGACATCGCGCGCGGCAGCCTCGGCACCGATCATCTGGCCCCGCGCAGCGTCAACGAGTCACGCCTGACGCCCGACATCGCCGACCGTCTGCTGCGGGCCTCCACCCTCGTGGCACCGGCGGACACCGGCTCGGCGCGCGGCATCTCCACGACCACCTTCACGAGCGTCCGTGAGTTCAGCGCCTCTGCCGCACACGCCGGCACCAACCTCGTGCAGGCACAGGCGTCACTCACCGCCGACGCGAACCTGCCGAGCCGAGCCGTCGTGACCTGCTCGATCGTGCGCCAGCGTGGTCAGATCGTCAGCACGCTCGCGTCGAGTCCTGTCTCGGTGGAGCCCGGCGAGCAGACCGTCGTCCCTCTCGTCACGCTCACCTCCCTCGATGCCGGAGACGTCGTGCGCCTGCAGTGCACGTCGTCAGCGTGGCGCGTCGATGTCGCCACCTCCGAGGCCACCTCCGCGCTCGCCGCGGTTCGGGTCGGCCCCTGAGCCTCAGTCGATCAGCGGCCCGTACGGGTGACCCTCGGGGGCCGGCTCCCAGTGCGCCGGGTCGCCGGCTCGCCACCGGGCCACCTCCTCCTGCGTCATCGAGGTGAGCGGGATCGGGTGACCGTCGTCACCGGCCACGGGCCAGCGGTGCGGCCGCAGTCCGACGTACGCACTCACCTGCGCCGGGCTCGTGCCGTCCTCCAGCACCACCTCGGCCGCGTCGATCGGCACGAGGTCGTACCCGACGCCCCGGCCCTCCACCTCGTCCAGCAGGACGATGTCGGGCTCGGTGCACATCGAGACGAAGTACTCCGCCTCGTGGTCCTGGGCGCCCACGAGGGTCGCGACGACCTGGCCGTCGCCGCGCGTGCCGTGACTCCACACCGCCGCCACCCCCGTCGTCCGGCAGGCGAGATTCACGAACGGTCCGCCCTGCCGCAGGACCTTGGCCGGACATCGGTTGGACCCGAAGCTGAGCACTGCCGTCCGCTCCGCCAACGACGCTCGACCGCGTTCGGCCAGCCAGTCGTCGAGGCACTCCGACTGCGGCGCGCTGCGCACGACCCACCCCGACGAGACAGCGGCGTCCGGTTCCAGCCGGTGCACCAGACCGTCGTCGTCGACGACGTAGGAATGGTCGGGCCAGGTGCCGGGGTAGGGATCCTCCGACCATTCGGAGGCGGGGCGTGGTGTCACGCGACGTCCTCCGGTGCCGCCTCCTCCAGATCCGGCAGGTCACGCACGATGGACCGCACGAAGGCGACGGCCCGCTCGACCGCACCCTCGACGACGTCCTCGTCACTGCGGGCGAGCACGCCGAGGGCGATCTCGTTGAGCCCCCCGAGGATGCCCAGACCCAGGGCGTC
>JBQGDU010000386.1:0-1704 GCA_052039245.1 Aeromicrobium sp.
GCGGCCCCGGGGCCGCCCCCCACGACGAGGGTCCGCGGACCCTTGAGCCGCACCGTGGCACCCCACGCCCGCGCGGCCCGCCGGGCGTGCGCCAGAGGGTCTGCCTCCACCTGGTCGCGCTCGACACCGAGCAGTCGCGCCAGCTCGCCCGCGTGCGGGGTGAGCAGCGCCGGCACCGTCAGTCGCTCCGGCAGGTGCTCCAGGGCTCCTGCGTCGACGACCACGGCCACACCGCCCTCGAGCGCGGCGGACAGCTGCTCCCCCACGTCGTCGCCGGCTCCCGGACCGACCACCCACGCCTGCACCCGACCTCGACCGGCCACGACCTCCGGCGCGCGGTCGACGACCCGTGCCGAGAGCGACGGCGAACCGACGAATCGCACCATCCCGGCCGGGCCGGCCTGCGCGCCGGCCACGCACAGGTGAGCCGCACCGGCGTAGGCGTCCGACCCGGCGGCCACGCCGACGACTCCACGGGTGTACTTGTGCGACGACGTTCGTGGGGCGTGCGCGGCGAGCAGGGCTCCGTCCTCGTCCTCGACCGCCCGCACGGTCGGCTCGCCGAGGTGCGGCGCGAGGCCGATGTCGACGAGCGAGACCGCACCCCCCGCGGCGGCCGCCGGTCCGACGAGGGACGCCACCTTGTACGTCCCGAACGTCACGGTGCGCTCCGCGACGACGTGGGGTCCGGGGGTGGCGCCGGAGTCGACGTCGACACCCGAGGGGACGTCGACGGCGACCACGTGCGGTCTGCTCTGCACGATCCAGTCCGCCCACTCGTCCGCGACGCCCTGCAGACCCGGGCGAGCGCCGATGCCGAGGACGCCGTCGAGCACCCACCGGTGTCGTGCGGGCCGCTCGACGATCCGTGCGCCGGCGTCCGTGGCGGCCAGGAGTCCCGCCTCGTGGACCGACCCCGGGTCGAGCAGGCACAGATCGACGCGGACACCGCGATCCAGCAGGTGGACGGCGGCGTACAGCGCGTCGCCACCGTTGTTGCCCGGTCCGACGAGGACGAGCAGGACCTCACCGGCCGGGACCTCATCGAGGGCCTCGGCCAGTCCCTGTGCGGCTCGCGCCATGAGCGCTCCCGCCGGGAGCTCGGCCGCGAGGGCCTCCTCGGCGGCTCGGACGTCGGCCACGGTGTGGGCTCGCAGCATCAGCCGGCTCTTCCCGTCCCGGTGGTCTCCGCCACGACGAACGCCGTCGCGACGCTGGTGTCGTGGGAGATGGACAGGTGCATCGTCAGCCCCAGCTCAGCGACCCGCGAGGCCGCCGCCCCGTGCAGCAGGAACGATGGCGCACCGTGCTCGTCGGTGGCCACCTCGACGTCCTGCCAGGACATGCCGCTCGGTGCGCGCAGCGCCTTGACGAACGCCTCCTTGGCCGCGAACCGTCCGGCTCGCGACTCCAGCGAGAGACCGGCCTCGGCCGTGGTGAACAGGCGTGTGGTCAGCTCCGGCGTGCGGGTCAGCGTCGTCTCGAACCTCGCGAGGTCGACGACGTCCACCCCGACGCCGTGGATCGTCCCGCCGCCCCCGGCCGACCGACCGGAGTGCGGGGGGCGACCAGTACGGCTCACTCGACGGTGACGGACTTGGCGAGGTTGCGCGGCTGGTCCACGTCGTGGCCCAGCTGGGCAGCGAGCTCGCACGCGAAGATCTGCAGAGGAACGGTGGCGACCAGCGGCTGCAGGAGGGTGGG
>JBQGDU010000387.1:0-2436 GCA_052039245.1 Aeromicrobium sp.
TGTCGGTTTACCAGGTTGTGCAGGGAGACTTGCACTTCTCGGGGCAGATTCGCCCTGAGAAGTGAGGGCTTGCCCACTGAACCTGGTAAACCGACATCCCCGAGCCGCGTGGGGGTCAGTAGGTGGGGTCGGTCTGCTTGAGCCGGCCGATCACGGTGACGGTGACCGGCAGCAGGACGACCTCGAAGGCGACCTTGAGCACGACGCCCACCACGAAGTAGTTGACGAAGTCCCCGCCGGAGGCGATGCCGATGGCGGTCGCCGCGATCGCGCAGAAGAGGAAGGTGTCCACCACCTCGCCCGCCCCGGTGGACGTGAGCAGTCGACCGATCAGCCCGCGCTCGGCCGTTCGCGCCTTCATGCGTGTGAGCACCCAGGCGTTGGTCAGCTGACCGGCCACGTACCCGACGACGCTGGCCGCCACGATCTGCCCGACCGGGCCCAGCACCGCGTCGTAGGCGTCCTGGTTCTCATAGAACGACGCCCCCGGGATGACACCGACCAGCGTGAAGGTGCCGACGGCGAGCAGTGCGCAGGCGAATCCCGTGAAGACCGCCCGTCGCGCGGCGCGAAACCCGTACACCTCCGACAGGACGTCGCCGATGACGTAGGCGAGTGGGAACAGCACCAGTCCGCCGTCGACGATGAGTGGCCACAGCCGCACCGGTCCGAGCGTCAGCGCGTCGCCGGTGCCGATCTCGATCGGCTTGGCGGCCACGATGTTGGAGATCACGATGACGACGCAGAAGACGGCCACGAGCACCGCGTACGGCGACGACCCGGTGCTGGCGAAGCGGACGTCAGGTTTTGGTGAGGTTGCCTGAGAACTCATGGCCGCCATCCTCCCACGTGGTCCCCGGTGGAAGAATCGAGCCATGACCCTCCCGAGCAGCACCGACGTCCTCGTCGTCGGCGCCGGTCCTGCCGGTGCAGCGGCAGCCGCGTGGGTCGCCCGGCACGGGTCGGACGTGGTGCTGGCCGACGCCGCGACGTTCCCGCGTGACAAGACGTGCGGCGACGGTCTGACCCCGCGGGCGATCGCCGAGCTCGACCACCTCGGGCTCGGTGACTGGGTGCGCGGTCACACCAAGAACCGGGGGCTGCGTGCGGCGGGGTTCGGGCAGGAGCTGCTGCTCCCCTGGCCCGGCGGGTCCCTGCCCGACCACGGGTCGGCGGTGCCACGGACCACCCTGGACGCGAAGATCCGCGACGTCGCCCTGGACGCTGGTGTCCAGCCGCTCGACGCGGCACGCGCCGTCGATGCCGAACGCGACGGTGCAGGACGCGTCACGTCGGTCACCTTCCGCGTGGGGCCGGACAAGGCCGAGCACGTGGTCTCCTGCCGACGCCTGATCGTCGCCGACGGGGTGCGCTCACCGTTGGGCCGGGTACTGGGACGGGAATGGCACCGCGACACGGCCTACGGCGTCGCGGGCCGCTCGTACGTCAAGTCCGGCCGCAGCGACGACCCATGGATCTCCTCGCACCTCGAGCTGAGGGACGAGCAGGACGAGCTGCTGCCCGGCTACGGCTGGATCTTCCCGCTCGGGGACGGCGAGGTGAACCTGGGCGTCGGCGCGCTCGCCACGCTCCGGCGGCCCGCAGACCTGCAGATCCGCCCGCTCATGCAGTTCTACGCCGACCAGCGACGTGCCGAGTGGGACCTCGGCTCCGAGCTGCGCCTGCCGACGTCGGCGCTCCTGCCGATGGGCGGCGCCGTGTCCGGGGTCGCCGGACCGAACTGGATCCTCGTCGGAGACGCGGCCGGCTGCGTCAACCCCCTCAACGGCGAGGGCATCGACTACGGGATGGAGACGGGACGAGTCGGTGCCGAGCTGCTGCACGGCCGCGCGCCTCTCGATGTCGCCTGGCCCCAGCTGCTCACGTCCCACTACGGCGAGGCGTTCTCGATCGCTCGACGGCTCGCCGGGCTGCTCACGGTCCCGGGGATCCTGCCGCGGTTCGGGCCGATCGGGATGCGCTCACACGCGCTCATGACCATCGCCCTGCGCGTCATGGGCAACCTCGTCACCGACGACGACCGGGACGCCACCGCCCGTCTGTGGCGGCTCGCCGGGCGGTTCTCGGTGCGTCTGGACGACCGACCGCCCTTCACCTGAGGCACTCCGCACGGCACTCGGCGTCTCGTTCTGCGTGTCGGCAGTAGCAGCACAGGGGCCGGAACGACTACGTTGATGGCGCCCGTACGACCTCTCGGAGGAACCATGACGCCTCAGGACCCGCCACCCGGCGGTCAGAACACCCCCGGTGGCACGCCGCCACCTCCCCCGCCTCCCCCTGGTGGTGGCACTCCTCCACCGCCCCCTGGCGGCACCCCACCACCGCCCCCGGGCGGCACTCCACCGCCCCCCGGTGGTGGCTACCCGTCACCGCCGCCTCCCCCTCCCGGTGGTGGAGCTCCTCCGCCCCCTCCGC
>JBQGDU010000388.1:0-13684 GCA_052039245.1 Aeromicrobium sp.
GCGACGTGAGCCTGGAGCAGCCAGCGGTCCTTCGTGAGGCCGCGCTCGATCTCGATGGCGACGTCCTGGCTGGACAGGTCGATGTCGTCCAGGCCGGAGACGGCGGCGCGCACGGTGACGAGCGCGGCGTCGATCTGCGCGACGATCTCGGCGACCGTCTGCTGGTACGGCTGGAAGCCGTCGCTCAACGCGGGCAGCGTGGACTTCGCAGCGACGGTCTCGAGCCGGGCGTCGAGCGGCAGGCCGAGGGCGACGACACGCTCGGCGGCGGTGTCGGAGAAGTCCTGGGCGTGCGCGACGAGGTCGTCGAGCAGCTCGTGGACGCCCGCGAAGCTACCGCCACGGACGTGCCAGTGGGCCTGCTTGCCGTTGACGACGAGCGCTTCCAGCTCGTGCACGACGGGGGTGAGGAACTGGGCGGCTCCGGCGGCGACGTCGGGGGTGGTGGCGAGCGCGGACGGCGTCTGGATGTCAGTGGTGGACATGGTTCTCCACTTCCTTGGGGGATCGGGTCTCTCTGTGTTCAACCACTAGGATTCCCTGGTATTCCAGTCGACGCAACGAAGAACAGGCTGTCCTCAACAAGGCTAGGCGAGCCTTCGGCTCAGTCGCCGATCGAGTCGAGGTGCCGCAGGCACGTCCGCAACAGGGCGTCCAGTCGCGTGTCGTGGGCGTACGTGGCGAGCATCGCCAGGAGCGAGACCGCGAGGATCGAGGCTCGGAGCCGCGTCTCGTCGTCCAGCGGACCGTACGCGCGCCAGAAGGCCGGACGGTCCTCGGGTCGTAGTGCGCTCCAGACGAACGAGAGGTCGACGGCCGCGGGCGCCGCGCAGAGGTCGCCCCAGTCGATGATGCCGCTCACCCGGCCCACATCGTCCACGAGCACGTGGCGACCGTGCAGGTCGCCGTGGCTGGTCACGTGGGCGCCCTCGGCGGGGTGATCGGGGGCCTGGTCGAGCAGTGCGTGAACGGCCGGAAGGTCCCCGACGAGCCCGGCCCGGCGGAGGTCGTCGAGGAGACCGGTCGCCCGCGCGGCGCGCTCGTGGGTGTCCCCGCGTCGGTTCGGGTCGACCGGCAGGTCGGGGTCGACGGGCACGGCGTGCAGCGCCTTCAGGAAGGCACCCGTCGTGGCGGCGACGTGCCCGGTGTCGGCGTGCGGACTCGCTGCCAGCTCCGTGCCGGGCAGGGCCCGGGCGCCCCAGAACGTCCACGGCGGCTGACCGGTCGTCCCGGTGTGCTCGGGCACCGGGACCGGCAGCGGTAGCTGCGGGGCGAGCCGCGGCAGGTGCACCAGCTCCCGCTCCACCCCCGGCAGGGCGCGCGAGCGTCGCGGGAACCGGAACAGCCACTCGTGGTCGACCGAGACGACGGTGTTGTCCCACCCGGTGGCGACGAGTGCGACGTGGTCGGCGGCGAGGCCCAGACCGCGGACGGCCTCGGCGGCCTCCTCGCAGGAGACCTCCCGTTCTGGCCGCCACGGGCTGGTCATCTGCTCAGGATGCCGCACTCCCGCGCTCTTGACCATGGTCGAAGCGACGCAGCCGCAGGCTGTTGGTGACCACGAACACCGAGCTGAACGCCATCGCCAGGCCGGCGATCATCGGGTTCAGCAGCCCGGACATCGCCAGCGGGATGGCTGCGACGTTGTATGCGAACGCCCAGAACAGGTTCGTCTTGATGGTGCGCAGCGTCGCGCGGGACAGTCGTACGGCGTCGACCGCGGTGGCGAGGTCGCCCTTGACGAGGGTGAGGTCCGAGGCCGCGATGGCCACGTCGGTGCCGGTGCCCATCGCGATGCCGAGATCGGCGGCGGCGAGCGCGGCGGCGTCGTTGACCCCGTCGCCCACCATGGCCACGGTGCGCCCGTCGCCCTGCAGTCCCTGCACGACGCGCAGCTTGTCGTCCGGCGTCACCTCGGCCGCCACACGCTCGATGCCGACCTCGTCCGCCACCTGCTCCGCGACGGCGCGCGTGTCGCCGGTCAGCAGCACGGGCTCGAGACCGAGCTGGCGCAGGTCGGTCACGGCTTGCCTCGAGGACTCCTTGACGGTGTCGGAGACGGTGATGGTGCCGAGCAGGCGACCGTCCGCCTCCACGGCCACCGTGGTGCCGGTGACGCCAGGTGGCGTGACGTCCTGCCCGAGCCACGAGGGCCGGCCGGCGCGCACGATCCGACCGTCGATCGTCCCGCTCACGCCGAACCCGGCGTGGTTGGTGAAGTCCTCGACCTGTCCGGGGACGGCGACCGTGGCGATCGCGCGGGCCACGGGATGCTCCGACGCGTGCTCGAGCGTCGCGGCCAGGTGTCGGAGCTCGGACTCCTCGGTTCCGTGAGCGGGCGAGACGTCCACGACGCTCATGACGCCCGTGGTGACGGTGCCGGTCTTGTCGAGCACGACGGTGTCGACACGACGGGTGGACTCCAGCACCTGCGGACCCTTGATGAGGATGCCCAGCTGGGCGCCGCGTCCGGTGCCCACCATGAGGGCCGTGGGCGTGGCGAGGCCGAGAGCGCACGGGCAGGCGATGATGAGCACGGCGACGGCGGCCACGAACGCCGCGGTGACGTCGCCGGAGAGCACGAGCCAGCCGAGGAAGGTCAGGACGGCGAGCGCCATGACCGCCGGGACGAACCAGGCGGAGATGCGGTCGGCGAGACGTTGCACCTCGGCCTTGCCCTCCTGCGCCTCCTCCACGAGCCGGGCCATCTGCGCGAGCTGGGTGTCGGAGCCGACGGCGGTGGCGCGGACCACGAGCCGCCCCGACGTGTTGACGGTGGCGCCGGTGACGGTGCTGCCGATCTCGACGTCGACGGGGACGGACTCACCGGTGAGCATCGACTCGTCGACGGCGGACGTCCCCTCGATGACCACGCCGTCCGTGGCGACCTTCTCGCCGGGGCGGACGACGAACTCATCGCCCTCGCGCAGCTCGTCGACCGCGATGGAGAGCTCCTGATGGTCGCGGCGGACCACCACCTCCTTGGCGCCCAGGTCCATGAGGGCGCGCAGCGCCGCGCTGGACTGCCGCTTGGCGTTCGCCTCCATCCAGTGCCCGGCGAGGATGAACGTCGTGACGACGGCAGCGACCTCGAAGTAGACCTCGTGCATGCCGGTGCCGAGCAGGCTCCACTCCATCCGCATGTGTGCTTCTCCGGCGCCGCCTGCGAACATCGCCCACAACGACCACAGGTAGGCCGCGCCGACGCCGACGCTCACGAGGGTGTCCATCGTGGCGGCGCCGTGTCGGGCGTTGATCGCCGCGGACCGGTGGAACGGCCAGGCGCCCCACGTGACGACGGGCGTGGCGAGCGCGAGCACGACCCACGTCCAGTAGTCGAACTGCAGCGCCGGGATCATCGAGACGAGCAGGACCGGAACGCTCAGGACGGCGGAGACCAGGAAGCGGCGGCGCATCGAGGCGGCGCCGTGCAGGCCGTCGTGGTGGTCCCCGTGGTCGCCGTGACCATGGTGGGTCTCGTCACGGACCGAGGCCGTGTAGCCGGTCTTCTCGACGGTCGCCACGAGCTGCTGCGGGTCGAGGCCGTCGGGCACCTGGACCGTGGCCTTCTCGGTGGCGTAGTTGACGCTGGCCTCGACGCCGTCGAGCTTGTTGAGCTTCTTCTCGATGCGCGCGGCGCACGAGGTGCAGCTCATGCCCTGCACGTCGAGGCGGACGGTGTGCCGGGCGTCGAACGCGTCCGACGGTGCGGCCTGTGCGGGTGTCGTGTCGTGGGACACGGTGATCGCCTCCTGGCGAGTGGTGGATCAGGCGAGCGGAAGTCCCCGCCGCTGTGCGCTGGAGGCGGGGGTGTCCCCGCCATGCGGTCCGACGAGGACGTATCCGGCCTCGTCGACGGCAGTCGCGACGCTCCGTTCGTCGAGGGGAGCATCGCTCGTGACGGTGACGGTGGACGTCCCACCCGCGACGAGCTGGACCTCGACGTCGGTGACGCCGGGCAGCTCCTGGATCTCCTCGGTGACGGCGCCGGCGCAGTGGCCGCACGTCATGCCGGTGACGCTGTAGTCAGCGGTGGTCATGTCAGTCCCTCCTGTCTCTTGATTCCCATCAATTCATGGGAATCAAGTCACTCTTCATGGTTTCCTCCCACTCACCACGGTTCGCGAACCGTGGTGAGTGGGCGATTCCCATGAATTGATGGGAATCAGGAGTACGGTCACGAGCGCACCAGTCGCGCGATGGCGTCCGATGCCTCCTTGACCTTGATCTCGGCCTCGGGCCCGCCGGCCCGCGCGGCGTCGACGACGCAGTGCGCGAGGTGCTCGTCGAGCAGCTTGAGCGCGACGGCCTCCAGGGCCTTGGTGGTGGCGCTCACCTGGGTGAGCACGTCGATGCAGTAGGTGTCGTCCTCGACCATGCGGGTCAGGCCACGCACCTGTCCCTCGATGCGCTTGAGTCGCTTGAGGACGGCGGTCTTGTCCTCGCTGTAGCCCGGGTGGGTGTGCTCACTCATCGAGCAGTCCTTCCATCTCGCTGATCTCTGCCTGCTGGGCGTCGATGATCTCCTCGGCCAGGGCGGCGACGTCGGGGTCCTCGCCGTCGGCGAGCACCTCCTCGGACATCTGCACGGCGCCCTCGTGGTGTTCGACCATGAGCTCCAGCCAGCGACGGTCGAAGTCCCGGCCGGACGACGTTTCGAGGTCGGTCATCTGCTCCTCGTCCATCATCCCTGCCATGTCGTGTCCCTCGTGACTGCCGCCTCCCGCGTCCTCGACGTCCCAGTCCTCGAGCCAGCGCTGCATCTGCTCGATCTCGGGTTCCTGGGCGGCCTCGATGCGGTCCGCGAGGTCTTGCACCTCTGGGGAGGAGTCGTCGCCGACCAGGTCGGCCATCTCGAGGGCCTGCTCGTGGTGCGGGATCATTCCCCGCGCGAACGCGACGTCGGCGTCGTTCGCGGCGGCGTCGGAGGAGCACGCGGTCACGAGGGCGGCGGTGGCCACGAGTGCGGCGAGTCGGCGGAAGACCATGCCTTGACCATACCTCTAGGGGGTATAGGTATCAAGGGTCGGTTCGGGAGATCGGGCGCGCCGGGGACGTCCACACCCGGATAGGCTCCCCGGCATGAGTGAGATTCCCGGTCTGGACGGTGTCCTCGGCGTCGAGCACGTGGAGGTCGGACCCGACAAGATGGTCGTGCGGTTCACGATCGGCGAGCAGCACCTGCAGCCGTTCGGCATCCCGCACGGTGGCGTCTACTGCGCCGTGCACGAGTCGACGGCCAGCACCGGAGCGCAGATGTGGCTGGGCACGAAGGGCGTCGTGGTCGGCACCAACAACATCTGCGACTTCGTCCGGCAGGCCGCGCTCGGCGACGTCATCACGACGACCGCCACGCCCATCCACCGCGGACGCACCCAGCAGCTGTGGCACCTGGACTCGGTGAACCAGGACGGTCGACTCATCGCCCAGGGTCAGGTTCGGCTCGCCAACCTGGACCAGTCGATCCCGCCCGAGGCTCTGGCCAGGTTCGGTATCACGCCCGACGCGTGACGCTGCGTTGCCTCAGCGGTGGATGAGGTCGCGCCAGTTCGACGGGACGCGGTCAGCCGGCGCGGGCATCGGCTGATCGACGGGCCGGCTCGTCGGCGGAGCGAGCTCCGGTCCGTCGAGGCCTCGCTCGTCCACGAAGTCGAAGAACCAGTCCTCGCCGGGCTCGAAGCTCCTCATCACCCGGTGACCGGTGTCGCGGAAGTGACCGGTGGCGTGCTGGGAGGGGGAGGAGTCGCAGCAGCCGACGTGGCCGCAGGCGGCACAGCGTCGTAGGTGCACCCACCACCCGCGGTCGGAGGCCAGGCACTCCACGCAGCCGGTGCCGCTGGGCGGGATCGTCGGGTCGATGTCCATGAGCCCAGTGTCCGCCTGTCGGTGCGACCCGTCGAGTCGATCGCTCTGGACCGGTAGACTGACGTCCGTCGGCGCGACTGGCGTTGAGGTGGATACCACCAGGGAGCCCGGCGGCACGAGCACAGCACGACTTGGGACCGTTCGCCTGGGCCCCGCGTCAGCCCCCATCCCGCTGACCGGAGGACACCCAGCATGATGATGACCATGAACCCCGACGCCCGCGCGTTCGCCGCACCCACGACGCTCGACGACGGCGACGTCCGCGTGCTCCTGCTGGAGAACATCCACGCCGACGGCCGCGACTTCCTGCGCGGCAAGGGCTACCAGGTCGAGACGCGCGACGGCGCGCTCGGCGAGGAGGAGCTCATCGAGGCGGTGCAGGGCGTCCACCTGCTCGGCATCCGCTCCACCACCTACATCACCCCGCGGGTCCTGGAGAACGCTCCCGACCTGCTGGCGATCGGTGCCTTCTGCATCGGCACGAACCAGATCGACCTGCCGGCCACGAGCGAGCGTGGCATCGCGGTCTTCAACGCGCCGTACTCCAACACCCGCTCCGTGGTGGAGCTGGCCATCGCCGAGATCATCTCGCTCGCGCGCCGCCTGCACGAGAAGTCCACGGCGATGCACGCCGGGGTGTGGAACAAGTCGGCCGCCGGCAGCCACGAGGTGCGGGGCCGCACCCTCGGCATCGTCGGTTACGGCAACATCGGAAGCCAGCTCTCGGTCGTCGCCGAGGCGCTCGGCTTCAAGGTCGTCTTCTTCGACATCGACGACAAGCTCGCCCTCGGGAACGCGCAGCGCTGCTCCACGCTGGAGGAGCTGCTGGAGGTCGCCGACGTCGTCACGCTGCACGTCGACGGCCGACCGGGCAACGCGGGGCTGTTCGGCGACGCCGAGATGCGGCGCATGAAGCCCCGCGCGCTGTTCCTCAACCTGAGCCGTGGCATCGCGGTGGACACCGCGGCGCTGCGGGCGCACCTGGAGTCGGGACACATCGCCGGGGCGGCGATCGACGTGTTCCCGGTGGAGCCCAAGCGTCAGGGAGATCCGTTCGAGTCAGAGCTTCGCGGTGTCCCGAACGTCATCCTCACGCCGCACGTCGGCGGCTCCACCGAGGAGGCGCAGCAGGACATCGGCCGGTTCGTGGCCTCCAAGCTGCGCTCCTACGCGGCGGCGGGCAGCACGTCCCTCAGCGTCAACTTCCCCGAGCTCAACCTCCCTGCCGACGACGCACGCACCCGTCTCGCGCTCGTCCACCGCAACGCCCCGGGCGTCCTCGCCACGATCAACGGTCTGCTCGGTGAGCACGAGGTCAACATCGAGGCGCAGTCGCTCGCGACTCGCGGAGAGGTCGGGTACGTCGTGACCGACGTCGCCGCCGCGGTGGCGCCGGAGGTCATGGCCGAGCTGGCGCGGCTCCCGGAGACGGTGCGCCTGCGTCAGCTGAGCTGAGCAGTGCGACGAGGCCGGACAGCGTCTCGCTGCACCCGGCGTCGAGGCGCACGTCGGCGAGGTCGTCGCCGCGGGTGCTCCCGCGGTTGACGACGGCCACCGTGACGCCGTGCTTGGCAGCACGTCGGACGAACCGGAGCCCGCTCATGACGTGCAGGCTCGAGCCGAGCACGAGCAGGGTCCGTGCTCGCTCGACGAGCTCGAAGCAGTGCGCCACGAGCGGCCGGGGGACGCTCTCGCCGAAGAACACGACGTCGGGCTTGAGCCTGCCGCCGCATGCCTCGCAGTCGGCGACGACGAAGGCGTCCGTGTCGTCGAGCAGCACGTCGCCGTCGGGCGCGAGCACGACCGCCTGATCGCTCCAGCCCGGGTTGAGCACGTCCAGACGCTCCTGCAGCCGGGCTCGGGCGCTCAGTCGGCCGCAGTCCAGGCACGTCACGCGGTCGATGCGTCCGTGCAGGTCGATGACGCCGGTGTGCCCGGCGCGCGCGTGCAGCCCGTCGACGTTCTGCGTGATGAGTCCGGTGAGCAGGCCGGCGGACTGCAGGCTCACGAGCGCGCGGTGGCCGAGGTTGGGTTCGGCGCCGCCCATGCGGGCCCAGCCGACGTGCGAGCGGGCCCAGTAGCGTTGCCGGTTGCGCTCGGTGACGACGAACTCCTGGAACGTCATGGGCGTGCGTGGCGGGCTGCCGGGGCCGCGGTAGTCGGGAATTCCGGAGTCGGTGGACAGGCCCGCGCCGGTCAGGACGACGACGTCGCCGGTCGCGACCGTCTCGGCCAAGGAGCTGATCATCCCGGGCCCTCGGCGAGCTGGATGAGCTTCTGCACGGTGTTGAGGTTGCGGGCCGTGCCGGGGACGCCGAGGGCGCGGCCGATGGACTGGTCCTTCATCTGGGGTCGGCCCGCACCCGTGGCGTAGCGGACGTGCATCTCGCTGCCCAGCACCTCCCAGCGGTCCTCCCCGGTGGCGAACGTCCGCGCCTTCTCGACGGCGGCAGGGGAGGGCTCGGTGAGCAGGAAGGTCACGTAGGAGAACTTCGGCTCGATCACCTCGAACGGATGCGCGTCGAGCGCCTCCTGCATCGCCTCGCGGCTGCGGGAGATGACCTCACGGAAGAATCCGAATCTCTCCTCGACCGCCAGCTCCAGCGCACGGTCGAACTCCTCCGGCGAGCCGGGTGGTGTGCACAGGAGGTTTCCGGACGCGATGTAGGTGCTCACGTCGGTGGCGCCGAGCTCGGTGGCCAGTGCTCGCAGCTCGGCCATCGGCAGCGGGGCGCCGCCGACGTTGACGGCACGCAACAGGTGGATCCTCACGGGCCCAGCATCGCATCGTCGTCCGACATGCGGATCGAGAGAAAGTGCGTAGGTTGATGCGAGCCGGTGGCGAGGTTCGTCCCGGTGGAGGGAGTAGACATGATCATCTTGGGAGCAATCCTCGCCATCCTGGGCGCGGTGCTGAACGTACCGATCCTCTACACGATCGGTGGCATCCTGCTGGTCGTCGGCGTGATCCTGTGGATCCTCGGGGCCACGGGCCGCGCCGTCGGTGGACGAAACCACTGGTTCTAGGAACCACGAGACGACGAACGCCCCGCACCACACGGTGCGGGGCGTTCGTCGTGTGTGGATCAGGAGCGCGTGGCGACCTGGCGGTAGATCAGCAGCGCGATGATCGCGCCGATGATCGACATGATGAGTCCAGCCGGGTTGAAGACGGTGATCCCGTCGCCGGAGAACAGCGAGCCGATGAAGCCGCCGACGAAGGAGCCGACGATGCCCAGCAGGATCGTGGCGAGGATGCCCATCGGGTCCTTGCCCGGGACGAGCAGTCGAGCGAGCGCGCCGGCGATCAGGCCGACGATGATGAGCGAGATGATTCCCATGATGCTGTCCTTTCGCGGGGTTCCGGACCGATCGGGTCCGACCCACGAGCCTAGGGATCCTCAGCAGATCCGCATCCTGAGCGCGCGCCTCACAGTGGAATCGGCAGGACGAAGGAGCACTGCATCCGCGGTGGGTCCTGCGGATCGAGCGCCCGTTGGATCAGGAGCGTGACGTTCTTGTCGGCAGCCATGGCCACGTGTCCGGACGCGTCGGACGGACAGACGTCCTGGAGCACGATGTTGGTGACACCCGGCTCGTCGATCCGGCCGCTCGTGTACGGCGTCACGACGGTGTCGACCTTGCTCATGATGTTGGTGTATCGCGGTCCGGGAACCGTGAATCCATCCCTGGCCAGGTCGTCCAGGAAGTCGTTCGGCGGCAGATACTCCAGGCAGGACGCGCACTGGCTCTCCACGAACTTCGCCGTGTTGGGCAGCCACGGGATGAGGGCCTTGGCGATCTTGCCGAGGCCGCTCAGCGAGGTGCCGCGGTAGTTGGTGCCGAAGCCGACGTAGTCCGCGACCTTCGACGCACCGCCCTCGTACTTCATGTACTGCACCGCGACCGTGCTGCCCTCGGAGTGGCCGACCAGGTCGACCTTGTCCGAGCCGGTGGCTGCGCGCACCTCGTCGACGAACTCGGCCACCTCCCGTGCGCTGGTGCGCATCGAGCCGAGTCCGCCGACCAGCTTGCCGAGGGCGCCTTCGCCGTAGGTGGTGCTGAAGACGCAGTACCCGCGAGCCGCGAGCCTGGTGCCGTGGAAGACCCAGTTGGTGTACTCCTGCCCGCCCAGGCCGTGCAGCAGGACGACGGGCTGCGGGTGCTCGGCGCTCGGCTCGCACGAGAAGTCGTTCCACCCGCTGCTCGGTGCCGCCTGGGCCGGGGTCGGGACGAGGACGACCATCGAGACGAGCAGCGCCACGACGGTTCCGAGCACTGCTCGGCACCACCCCTGGTGTGCGTGTGGTGCTCTGGACTTGGCCATCGTCACGATCCCTCCATCGTCTGGCTGCGGCGCGCGCCACGACGAGACCGCCGTGCACACGGAACAGTCTCCTGTGCCGCGGCGATCTTGACGATTGGCCCGACTCTGGACTTTCGGCACAGATCTTGTGACCCTTCACAAGATGAAGGTGAACCTGCGGCTCGGTGGCCGACCGTTGGACCAGATCATGTCGGAGCGTCGGCACGTCCTGGTGGACGAGATCGTCGAGGAGATCGTGCAGCGAGTCGTCCTCTACGGCCAGTTGCCCGCCGACGTCATCGACGTCGATGTCCGTGACGTCGTGCAGGAGAACCTCAGCACCTTCCAAGCCGGTCTGAGGGGGCAGGGTCTCGACGCGAGCACGTTGCAGCGCCTGGCCCACTCGGCCTACCGCCGTGCCGACGAGGGCATCCCGTTGCAGCTGGTCCAGGAGGCGTACCTCGTCGGCGCCCGCAAGGCGTGGCAAGCGGTGACCGACGAGGCTGGGCCGACGGACGGTCCGGAGGTGCGCGAGCTGGGAAGCCGGCTGCTGCAGCACCTCAGCGAGGTCCTGGCTGCGGTGAGCGCGGCCTACCTCGACGAGCTCCGCTCACAGGTGGACCAGGTGCAGGAGCGTCGTGCCGCACTGGTGCACGCACTGCTGCAGGGCGAGGGCTCGGTCGAGGCGGCGCGCGGGGCCGACGTGGACCTGCCGGTCCGCTTCGGGGTGCTGGTCATGGCCTGGGAGCCCGTCGTGCAGCAGGATCTGGAGGGGGCAGGCCGCCGGGTCGCGGAGCGACGGGTGGTCCGCCAGATGCGCGCTGTGCTCTCCGATGAGGCGATCGACGGCCTCACCCGGCTCGGTGCCCGCGGCGCCACGGTGCTGCTTCCGCAGGATGGTCCAGCCCATCCCTGGACCGCGGGCCGGGTCGACGCGCTCGTGGAGCGGCTCGCGCAGGCCGGCGGGGGGCCGGTCCATGCGGGGATGGCCGAGGCCGGCGTCGAGCGCACCCACGAAGCCGGCCGCGAGGCCCAGGACGTCCTCGACGTGGCGGCGCGGACTGGCCGGCGCCCGGGCGTCCACCGACTCGCGGACGTGCTCATGGAGTACCAGCTCTCCCGCCCCGGGCCGGGCGCCGACGCCCTGCGGGCCAGGGTGGCGGTGCTGCAGGACCACCCGGTGCTCGTGGAGACGCTCCGGACGTTCCTGCGGCTGGAGCTGTCCCGCGGGACGACCGCGCAGACGTTGCACGTGCACCCCAACACCGTCGACTACCGGCTGGGTCGCGTGCGCACCCTCACCGGCCTGGACCCCGCCGTCGCCTCCGAGCTCACCGTGCTGCGAGCGGGGCTGCTGGTTCTGTGAGCGAAGGCGGCGACGTGCCTACCGTTGCGTCGGGTCGTCGCCGACCTTGACCAGCAGCTTGCCGACGTTGCGCCCGGTGAGCAGGCCGCGGAAGGCGTCGACGGCGTTCTCGAGCCCGTCGACGACGTCCTCGAGGTACGTGACGTCGCCGTCGGCGACCCACTGGCCCATGTCGCGGGTGAACGCCTCGGTGTGCGTGGGCGCGAACTCGTCCTGGATGAATCCTCGAACCGTGAGGCTGCGGGTCAGGACGAGGTTCATGAAGCCGGGGAAGCTCAGCGCGGACTCCGGTGCCGACGTGGCGTTGTAGTTGGCCACCAGTCCGCACACCGGTACCCGCCCGTAGGTGTTCATGCGGCGGAGCACGGCCTCGCCGACGGGGCCGGCGACATTCTCGAAGTACACGTCGACCCCGTCGGGCGTGGCGGCCTTGAGGTCCTCGGTGAAGGTGGGGGAGCGATGGTCGAGGGCGACGTCGAAGCCGAAGCGCTCGCGCAGCAGCCGGACCTTCTCCTCGCCGCCGGCGATGCCCACGGCCCGCGCTCCCTTGAGCCGGGCGATCTGTCCGACGGCGGATCCGACGGGCCCGGCGGCCGCGGCGACGACGACGGTCTCGCCCTCGGCCGGCTTGCCGATCTCGAGCAGGCCGGCGTAGGCGGTGAATCCCGGCATGCCGAGCACCCCCAGCGCGGTCGAGACGGGTGCGAGCGACGGGTCGAGCCGCTGCATCTGCCGCGCGTCGACGACCGCGTGCGTCTGCCAGCCGATGAAGGCGAGCACGACGTCTCCGGGCTTGCGGTTCTCGGCGCGGGACTCCACGACCTCACAGACGGTGCCGCCGAGCACGACGTCGCCGAGCGCGAGCGACGCGGCGTACGACTTGGCCTGGCTCATCCGGCCCCGCATGTAGGGGTCGAGCGAGAGGTAGAGGGAGCGCAGCAGCACCTGGCCGTCCTGCAGCTCGGGCAGGTCGACGGTGACGGTCTCGAAGTCGCTGTCCTGCGGCTCCCCGGTGGGGTACGCGGCGAGGCGGATCTGGGTGGTCTGCATGGTGTCTCTCCTGAGGCTCGGTTGCTGGCCATGGTTCCTTGCCGCTCACCACGGAGAGCAACCTGGGGTGAGTGGGTGAGAACCGGGGTGGGTCCCCTGATTCCCATCAATTGATGGGAATCGGGGGAGACGTCAGATGCTGGCGGCGAGCTCGGTGGCCTGCTTGATGGCCCGCTTGGCGTCGAGCTCAGCCGCGACGTCGGCGCCGCCGATGACGTGGGTGGTCACCCCGGCGGTCTGCAGGGGCTCGACGAGCTCACGCACCGACTCCTGGCCCGTGCAGAGGACGACGGTGTCGACCCGCAGGGTCAGGCCCTGGCCGGACCCGTCCTTCTCGCCGTCGTGGACCGTGACGTGCACGCCGTCGTCGTCGATGCGGTCGTACGTGACCCCCTTGATCATCTCGACACCGGAATCCTTGAGCGTCTGGCGATGCACCCAGCCGGTGGTCTTGCCCAGCCCCCGTCCGTGCGTGGTGTGCTTGCGCTGCAGCAGGTAGACCTGACGCCGTGGCGGCGCCTGCACCTTGGTGGTGAGCCCGCCACGTTCCCCGCCCTCGACCCGCACGTCGGGGTCGGTCACCCCCCAGCGCTGCATCCAGTGCTCGAGCGACTCGTGCGGGTCGTGCAGCAGGAACTCGCTCACGTCGAAGCCGATGCCGCCCGCCCCGAGCACGGCGACCGTCTCCCCGACGGGCGCCCCGTTGATCACCTCGTCGTAGCGGAGCACACTCCGGTGGTCGATGCCCTCGATGGACGGCACTCGCGGCTCCACTCCCGTGGCGAGGACGACCTCGTCGAACGACCGCAGGTCCTCGACGCCGGCCCGCCGGCTGAGGTGCACCGTCACGTCGCGGACCTCCAGCATCCGCGTGTAGTACCGCAGCGACTCGACGAACTCCTCCTTGCCGGGGATGCGCGCTGCCAGCTTGAACTGCCCGCCGATCGTCTCCTCGGACTCGAACAGCTCGACGGTGTGGCCGCGCCCCGACAGCTCGACGGCCGCCGCGAGCCCCGCTGGTCCGGCACCGACCACCGCGACCCGCTTGGCTCGCTTCGTGGGCAGCAGCACGAGCTCGGTCTCGTGCCCGGCGCGCG
>JBQGDU010000389.1:0-2174 GCA_052039245.1 Aeromicrobium sp.
CGTTGACGGGCAACGGTTCCCCGCGCAGCAGTGCGTCCACGAAGATCGGGATAACGGCCGCGTAGGCGTGGCCGGCGCGCTGGAGCGGGCCGTAGACGTTGAAGAAGCGGAACGCCAAGGTCTCCAGACCGAACGACTCCTGGAAGGCCAGCGTGTACTGCTCCGTCGCCAGCTTGCTCACCGCGTAGGGGCTCATCGGCCGGACCCACTCCCGCTCGCCCTTGGGCAGTGCCGGATTCATTCCGTAGACCGAGCTCGACGACGCACTGATGACGTGGCCCACGTCGGCTCGGCGTGCCTGGTCGAGCACGGTGAGCGTCCCGGTGGCATTGGCGTGATGGCTGCGGAGGGGGTCCTTGATGCTGCGCGGGACGCTGCCGAGGGCTCCGAGGTGGACGACCGAGTCGACTCCCGCCACCGCCTTCGCCACGGCCACCTCGTCGAGGATGGAGGCCTCGTGGAAGTCGACGTCGAGTCCGTCGAGGTTGTCGCGGTACCCGTTGGAGAGGTCGTCGATTACGCGGACCTCGTGGCCGGCGTCCAGGGCGACCTTGGCCAGGTTGTGTCCGATGAAACCGGCACCGCCGGTGATCAGGATCTTCATGGTCCCCGTCTCAGAGTCTCAGGTCCGCGGAGTCCGCGGGAAGAATGGCCTTCAAGTCGTACAACACCACGTTGTCACTGCCGTAGGCGCGAGCAACCTCAGCACCCTGCGCGCGGAACTCGTCGTGCCCGACGGCGAGCACCACAGCGTCGTAGACACCCTTCTCCGGCTCGTTGACCAACGCGATGTCGTACTCCTCGCGCGCCTCGTCCGCATCCACCCACGGATCCGTGACGTCGACCCGAAGACCGAACTGCTCCAGCTCGTGGACGATGTCGACGACGCGCGTGTTCCGCAGGTCGGGGGTGTTCTCCTTGAAGGTCAGCCCCTGCACGAGGACTCGCGCTCCCCGGGTGTCGACGTCCCGACGGAGCATCTCACGGAGCAGCTGCGTGGCCACGTACTCGCCCATGGAGTCGTTGAGCCGGCGCCCGGCGAGAATCACCTCAGGGTGGTAGCCGATGGCCTGTGCCTTGTGCGTCAGGTAGTACGGGTCGACGCCGATGCAGTGCCCACCGACCAGGCCCGGACGGAAGGGCAGGAAGTTCCACTTGGTCCCTGCCGCCTCCAGCACATCGTGGGTGTCGATATCGAGCCGGTTGAAGATCAGTGCCAGCTCGTTGATCAGCGCGATGTTCACGTCGCGCTGCGTGTTCTCGATGACCTTGGCGGCCTCCGCCACCTTGATCGAGGCGGCCCGATGCGTCCCCGCGGTCACCACCTCGCGATAGAGACCATCGACGAACTCGGCAGCCTCCGGGGTCGACCCGGACGTCACCTTGACGATCGTCTCGAACCGGTGTTCCTTGTCGCCGGGGTTGATCCGCTCGGGGCTGTAGCCCACGAAGAAGTCCTCGTTGAAGCGCAGCCCGCTCTCGGACTCCAGCAAAGGAACGCACTCCTCCTCGGTCGCACCCGGGTAGACGGTCGACTCGTAGACGACGACGTCACCCGGCGACAGTCCGGCAGCGACGCTGCGGGTGGCCGCGAGTACCGCACGCATGTCCGGCTTCTTGTGCTCGTCGATCGGCGTGGGCGTGGTGACGATGTAGACGTTCGACCTCGCGATCACCTCGGCGTCGGTCGTGAAGCTCAGACGTCGCGCCTCGGCCAGCTCGTCACCGGAGAGCTCACGGGTGCGATCCCGGCCCTCGACGAGCTCGGCCACGCGCTGCTCGTTGATGTCGAACCCGACGACGTCGAACTTCCTGGCGAAGGAGACTGCGAGCGGCAACCCCACGTACCCGAGACCGATGACGGCGATCCGTGCGTCCTGCACTTGCAACAAGTCTCTGCTCCGCTGTTATCGATGGTCGAGTCCGAACCGGCCCCGTGCAGCATAGGCGAGCAGGCGGCCACCGGGCAGCAGAACTCACTCCCCGGTGCACGGTGGTCCTACCAGTCGGAGACGTCCTCGGGCACCGCTGCTAGACCGTGGCAGCGAGGACGCTCTCCACCTGCTCGCGCTTCGGCAGCCCGGACGCCCTGCCCACCACCGCGCCGGCGGCGTCGAGCACGATCACCGTCGGCGTGCGTCGGACGTCGAGGCGGCGCACCAGGTCCAGGTGTG